>NZ_JANXMI010000310.1 GCF_025354735.1 Rugamonas sp. | reverse complement strand
TGGAAGACCGGCTCGACATCGGCTACAACGACAATTATTTGAACGAGCTCGACACGCTGTACCGGCGCTCGCACCTGATAAACTGGTCGATCGGCCTGTCGACGGCCTGCGGGTTGCTGATCTGCCTGGTCATCGCCCTGCTGTTCTTCGGCGATATCTTCAACGCCGCGCTGGACCGCTATATCGCCGGCCTGTTCGTGGTGGCGATGCTGAGCCTGATCGGCAGCTTCGTCTACCTGATGCGTGAAATATTGATCGCCTCCTCCGCCATGCGCTCGCACCGCCACACGCGCCGCACCGTTAAATAACACCGTGTCCGGCGCAGCGTCGCCGGACTGAACTGAAGAACCGAGTACCGCCATGCACGATTACCAACGCCCTCCCACCCTGCACCGCTACGGCGTGCGCGAAGACTTGCACCTGTCGCTGACCGAGGGCCAGTTCATCCTGTTCCCGGCGTCGAACTGTCTGACGCTGAGCTTTTCCCAAGCGTGGGACCGCAAGCTGTTCGAGCTGTTCACGGCCGACAGCTGCCTCGTCATCCATAACTCCGAGGAATTCGGCGAGCGCCTGCACCGCGCCGTGCAGCGCACGCTGCCGAGCTGGGCCGGCATCGATGGCGCGGTCGAATACGGCGTGCGCGCCGCCCTGGGCGCCGCCTTCACCAAGACCGCCGCCGAAGCCGACGAGCGCGAGTGGCAGTTCGCGTGGCGCGCCATGCAGAGCAAGCTCAGTCTGAATCCGGTGCTGGTCAAGATCGGCAGCCTGGAGCAGTTCGCCGAACTGCGCGACCGCGATACCTACCTGGCCTAGCGGCCCGGTGCCGCCGGCCTACTGCTCGCGCTTGCTATCTAGCCGCGCCAGCACCGAGCCCATCATGCGCTCGATGTCGCCGCGTATCAGCTTCGCGCCCAGCAGCCCCGGCACGTAAAAGTTCGGCACCATGCGGCCGCTGTAGACGACGCGCGTGCCGCCCGTCTCCGGCACCAGGAACAGTTCCCAGTGCGATTCGTAATGCTTCATGTCGCCCGACACGAGCGCGATGTCGATCGACGACATCGGCTGCTCGGTGGCGCGCACCACCAGGTGGATGGAGCGCGACATGAACAGGAAGCGCGCCGTGCCCATTTGCTCGATGATGACTTCATTGCCATTGCGCGACAGCACCCGGCACGAACTGAGGTCGGGCACGAATTCATTCATGTGCTCATAGTCGGTCAAGATGCGCCACACGGTGGCCGGCGGCGCGTTGACGGTGCCGCTGGAATCGACTTCGTACATATGCAGCGCGTCGAGTTCGACCCGATTGACCGACACCTCCAGCTTGGGCAATTCC
The DNA here is from genome assembly GCF_025354735.1 of Rugamonas sp. Lineage (GTDB taxonomy): Bacteria > Pseudomonadota > Gammaproteobacteria > Burkholderiales > Burkholderiaceae_D > Rugamonas. Next base: position 19,249 of record NZ_JANXMI010000310.1, on the reverse strand, counting down.
AGCTTGGGCGCTTGCGCCTGCGCCGGGATGCGGGCGCTGACGCAGATCAACATGAACAGAAAAAGTCGCTTCATCGTCCCAGCGTATGGGAAATGGGGACAGAACACAAGAGTGCTCCAACACGGTTACAAAAATCTGCCTGGCATCACATGCAAGATGCATGCAATGGCATGCTTGCCCCGCCTCAGATTAGTACCCCGGGTCTAGAGATTTAGGTTGTAATGCGGGCATCGCGTACGCCACCGTTTCCCACCACCTATGACCAACCAGACCCCAGGCTACCCGCACTTGCTGGCGCCGCTAGACCTCGGCTTCACGACGCTGCGCAACCGCGTCATCATGGGGTCGATGCACACCGGCCTCGAAGACCGCTTCTACAACTACGGCAAGCTGGCCGCCTTTTACCGCGAACGCGCGCGCGGCGGCGTGGGCTTGATCGTCACCGGCGGCATTTCGCCGAACCGCTCCGGCTGGCTGCTGCCCTTCGGCGGCACGCTCAATTTCGCCGGCGACGTGTTCAATCACCGCCGCGTCACCGGCGCCGTGCACGAAGAGGGCGGCAAGATCCTGATGCAGATCCTGCACGCGGGCCGCTACGGCTATCAACCGCTGGTGGTGTCGGCGTCGGCGAAGAAATCGCCGATCTCGCCGTTCAAGCCGCGCGCGCTGACCGCGGCCGGCATCGAGGCGACCATACGCGACTACGCGCGCTGCGCCACCCTGGCGAAACAGGCCGGCTACGACGGCATCGAAGTGATGGGCAGCGAAGGCTATCTGCTGAACCAGTTCCTGTGCGCGCGCACCAATCTGCGCACCGACCGCTGGGGCGGCACGATAGAGAACCGCATGCGCCTGCCGGTCGACATCGTCACGCGCATCCGCGCCGCCGTCGGCCCCGACTTCATCATCATGTACCGCCATTCGCTGCTCGACCTGGTCGACGGCGGCAACACCTGGGACGACGTGGTCGCCGTCGCCCAGGCCTTGCAGCGGGCCGGCGTCAACATCCTCAACACCGGCTACGGCTGGCACGAGGCGCGCGTGCCCACCATCGTCACGTCGGTGCCGCGCGGCGCCTTCGCCAGCGTGGCCGGCAGGCTGCGGCGCGAAGTGACGATACCGGTGGTCGCCTCGAACCGCATCAACATGCCGCACGAGGCCGAGGACATCCTGGCCCGCGGCGACGCCGACATGGTGTCGATGGCGCGGCCCTTCCTGGCCGACGCGCATTTCGTGGCCAAGGCCGCCGCCGGCCGCGCCGACGAAATCAACACCTGCATCGGCTGCAACCAGGCCTGCCTCGACCACACCTTCTCGAACCAGCGCGCCAGCTGCCTGGTCAACCCGCGCGCCTGCCACGAGACGGAACTGGTGTACGCCATCAGCGCCCGGCCGCGCCGCGTGGCGGTGGTCGGCGCCGGGCCGGCCGGGCTGTCGGCCGCCACTGTCGCCGCCGAATGCGGCCACGATGTCACGCTGTTCGACTCCAGCGACAGCGTCGGCGGCCAGTTCAAGATCGCCATGCAGATCCCGGGCAAGGAGGAATTCGCCGAAACCATACGCTACTTCCGCCGCAAGATCGACCTGGTGGGCGTGAAGCTGAAACTGGGCGTGCGCGTGACGCGCGAGCAACTGCTGGCCGAAGGCTATGACGACGTGGCGATCGCCACCGGCATCAAGGTGCGCCGTCCGCCGATACCGGGCATCGACCATCGTTCCGTGCTGTCGTATATCGACGTGCTGCAAAACAAGGCGCCGGTGGGCCGGCGTGTCGCCATCATCGGCGCCGGCGGCATCGGCTTCGACGTCGGCGAATTCCTGCTGCACGACCCGCGCCACGCGCTGCCGCTGGCGCTGGAGACCTGGACCGCCGAGTGGGGCGTCGACTTGAAGGCGCGCGGCGGCGGCGGCCTGGTGCCGGCCCAGGCGCCGCAGCCGGTGCGCCAGCTCTATCTTTTGCAGCGCAAGACCTCGAAGCTGGGCGCGGGCCTGGGCAAGACCTCGGGCTGGGTGCACCGCGCCACGCTGGCGCGCAACGGCGTGGTGATGATGGCCGGCGTCCAGTACGACAGCATCGACGACCAGGGCCTGCACATCACGGTGGGCGGCGAGCGGCGCCTGCTGGCGGTCGACAACATCATCGTCTGCGCCGGCCAGGACAGCCTGACCGAGTTGATGCCGGCCGGGGAACCGGCCAACGGCGGCCCGCGCTTCCACAAGATAGGCGGCGCCGCGCTGGCGGCGGAACTCGACGCCAAGCGCGCCATCAAGGAAGGCGCGCAATGGGCGGTGGGTTTGTAATCGTATAAACGATATAAATTATATAAACGATATAAACTATTTATTCGACAAGCCGACTTGTCCTCACCTGACGGGCCGCTGTTCGCGGCTATGCCAGACGCGCGTAACGAGCACGTCGCCATTGTTCAATATGAAGTAGCGCAGAACGTAGGCATAGCGGCCGAATTTGGCTGGCCATTCCCGGAATTCGCCGCAGGGGGAGCCCATATGTGGATGGGCGGCGATCTTGTTCGCTGCGGCGACGATCGCCCGGGCGCCACGGCGCGCGGCGGAAGGACTGCGCTGGGCGAGGAAGTCATGCAGCCGGCCGACATCTTCCAGCGCATCGGGATGCCAGATCAGCGCGGGCACGGACTCCGCTTCCCGGCCGCCAGCTCGGCCAGCCAGGCGTCGGCGCGTTGCTGCGATACGCCGGGCGTGCCGGCGAGGTAGGATTGCAGCCGGACGCGGTCGGTTTCGAGGGCCAGCGCTTCCGAGCAGATCGCTGTCAGATAGTCATCGAGCGATACACCCTTGCGTTCGGCCGCGGATTGCACGGCGGCCTCCAGTTCATCCGATAACGTTACCGTAATCATGTCCGGCTCCTACAGTTTGCGCACCACCACGCAGCCTATCGAGTAGCCGGCGCCGAACGAGCAGATCACGCCCAGCTGGCCGGCGGCCATGTCGTCCGAGTATTTGTGGAAGGCGATGACGGAGCCGGCCGACGAGGTGTTGGCGTAGGTGTCCAGAATCACCGGCGCCTCGTGCGGCTCGGCGTCGCGGCCCAGCACCATGCGGCTGATGAGCAGATTCATGTTCAGGTTGGCCTGGTGCAGCCAGTAGCGGCTCACCTGCGGCACCTCCAGGCCGGCGCCGGCGATGGTGGCTTTAATCATCTCGGCCGCCATCGGGCAGACGTCTTTGAACACCTTGCGGCCCTGCTGGCGGAACAGCTTGTCCGGCTGGCCGACGCCGGCGTCGTCGAAGCGGTTCAGGAAGCCGAAGTTGTTGCGGATATTGTTGGAGAAGCTGGTCTTGAGCTTGGTCTCGATGATTTCCCAGCGGTGCGCGCCCCTGGCCGTGTCGGCCGCTTCGATGACGATGGCGGTGCAGGCGTCGCCGAAGATGAAGTGGCTGTCGCGGTCGCGCCAGTTCAGGTGGCCGCTGGTGATCTCCGGGTTCAGCACCAGCACCGCGCGCGCCTGGCCGCTCTGGACGGCGGCCACCGCCTGCTGGATGCCGAAGGTGGCGGAGGAGCAGGCCACGTTCATGTCGAAGCCGTAGCCGTCGATGCCGAGCGCGCCCTGCACCTCGACCGCCATCGCAGGATAGCCGCGCTGCATGTTCGAGCAGGCCACCAGCACCATGTCGATATCGGCCGGGGTGCGGCCGGCGCGGTCGAGCGCCTGGTGGGCGGCGGCGACGCAGATTTCCGCTTGCAGCGACAATTCGTCGTCGGCGCGCTCGGCGATGCGCGACACCATGCGCGCCGGATCGAGGATGCCGGCCTTTTCCATCACGTAGCGCGACTTGATGCCGGACGCTTTTTCGATGAACGCGACGCTCGACAGGTCGATCGCGGCGACGCCGCCGGCCGCGATGGCGGCGGCGTTGTCGGCGTTGAACCGCTCGGCGTAGGCGTTGAAACAGACGACCAGTTCTTCGTTGGAGATCGATTGCAATGGCGTGTAGAGGCCGGTTCCGCTGATGACGGCTGGTTTCATGGCTAAACTTTCAATAAGGTGGGGGCGTGCGCCGCTCGTGGGCAAATTCTACACAATGCTGGCGCGCGGGGCGCAATTTCTGTTTGCGGCGCCGGCGCAGTCGCCGGCTTGCAGACCCGCGGGCAAGGCTGCGGAGCAAACCAGCAGGCCCCGTTTCGCCATCCGCTCCGCCACCGCGCAAAGCAAAACGGCGCCACCGGTCGGAGGCGCCGTCGACGGCCGCACATCGGCGTGCCACATCAGCCTATTTCTTGGCCGCGACCTTTTTATCGGCCACCGGCGCCGGCGCGGTGACCGCTTCGGCGTCGTCGGCCTGCACCAGCTTCGATTCGCCCTTGGCCACTTGCACCGGCAAGCCCTTCAGGTGATTGAGCGCCTGCGCCAGCTGGAAATCATCGCCGCTGCCGTATTCGAGCGGCTTGCGGTTTTTTTCCATCGCCACCACGCGCAACTGGTCTTCCAGCTCGTCGTGGTTGCTCTTGGCGCCTTCCTGCGAACGGTCGTTGCTGAGGTGCTTGTCCAGATCGGCTTCGCGCGTGCGCAGGCTGTTTAAGCCGTCGCCGTCGGCGTTTTCATCAACCGTCAGGTCGGGCGTGACGCCCTTGGCTTGGATCGAGCGGCCGTTCGGCGTGTAGTAGCGCGCCGTCGTCAGCTTGACGGCGGTGTCGGCCGTCAGCTGGCGTATGGTCTGCACCGAGCCTTTGCCGAAGGTTTGCGTGCCGATGATCTCGGCGCGTTTGTAGTCCTGCAAGGCGCCGGCGACGATTTCCGAGGCCGAGGCCGATCCGGTGTTGACCAGCACCACCATCGGCACCGATTTGACCGCCTCCGGCAGCTTGGCCAGCGCATCGCCGTCGCCGCGCAGCGCGTAGTATTCGGCGCGGCCGTAATACGTCACCTTGGAGTCCGGCAGCTGGCCGTTGGTCGAGACGATGGCCGCGTCCTTCGGCAAAAAGGCGGCGGCGACGCCGATGGCGCCTTGCAGCACGCCGCCCGGATCGTTGCGCAGGTCGAGGATCAAACCCTTGATGTTGGGGTCTTGCTTGTACAGCTCGGCGATCTTGGTGGCCAGGTCGTCCAGCGTCGGCTCCTGGAACTGCGCCACGCGCAGCCAGGCGTAGCCCGGCTCGACCAGCTTGCCCTTGACGCTCTTCTGGTGGATTTCCTCGCGCTCGATATTGAACACCAGCGGCGCCGCCTCGCCCTTGCGCAGCACGGTGATGCTCACTTTGCTGTGCGGCTCGCCGCGCATGCGCTTGACGGAGTCGTCCAGGCTCATGCCCTTGACGGGCACGTTGTCGAGCCGCGTGATGAGGTCGCCCGCCTTGATGCCGGCGCGGTAGGCCGGCGAATCCTCGATCGGCGCGACGATTTTGATGTAGCCGTCGTCGCTCTGGCCGATTTCGATGCCGAGGCCGACGAACTTGCCCTGCGAACCTTCGCGCAATTCGGCGTAGGCTTTCTTGTCGAGATAGGCGGAATGGGGGTCGAGCGAGGCCACCATGCCGGAAATGGCTTCCGTCAGCAGCTTTTTGTCGTCGACCGGTTCGACGTAATCGGTTTTGATGAGGCCGTAGACGTCGGCCAGCTGGCGCAACTGTTCCAGCGGCAGCGTCGGCTCGGCCGGTTTTTGCGCCATGGCGGAAAATTGCAGGGAAACGGCGATGCCGGCGACCACGCCCAGGCTGACCAGCCCGGTATTCTTGAGTTTCTTGCCCATGTTTCACCTGTCGATGCGAGTCATACAATAGCCGCCGCGACACCGAAAACCGGTAACGAAACGTGCTGTAATTCAGTATAAACTGATTCCAGGCAAGCGTTGCGAGGGCTTTGTATCTGCGCCGGCCTGACGACTGTTTTACCACAGCGACCCCGGCGCCGCATTGCGCTTTGTATGGCGGTGTATCGTCTGGCCCGACGACAGTAAGCAATTGTAAGTTTTTCAATGGAGGCCGAAATCGCGACCTATAGTGAATTGTATTTCTCTCTACCCTGAAGTGGTTTTTTGCCTGCGCTTACCCGCAGGCTTTTTTTTGCCTCTGGAGCGCCAATGCCCTTATTGCCCTTGCTTTTCCCCGCCGCCCGCATCCGCCGTCTGGGCGCGGCCCTGATTCTGACCACTTCCATGCTGCCCGCGATGGCGCTGCCCGTGATGGAGCTGCACCTGGAAGACTTGCTGCCGATGGCGCCCGACTTCAAGAAGGAGCTCAACCTGAACGCCAACCAGGCGACGCTGTGGCAACAGACCGAGAACCGCAGCCGGCAAGTGATGCGCGAGCGTCTGTCGCGGCGCCAGAAGTTGCAGGATGCGGTGGCCGGCGCGCTGACGGCCAAGCAGGTCGAGCTACGCGACCTGGTCGGCGCCGTCGACGCCGAAACGGCCGCCAGCGCCGGCGAGGAAAAGCAGATGCGCGAATGGTGGCTGACCGTCAACGATGCCCTCGATGAAAGCCAGCGCCGGAAAGTGGCGGAATTCCTCGGCGAGCAGCTGATGCGCGTGGCCGACGCCGGCAACCGTCCGTCCGCGCGCGACAAGGACGATGCGCCGGCCAAGACGGGCGGCCACCACCGTGGTGGCGGCGCCGGTGGGGCAGGCGGCGGTAATGGCAACGGTGGCGGCAACGGCAACAACGGCGGCAGCGTCACCATTCCGGGCATGTAAGCGCTCACCCCAAAGGCCCCCCTTGGGTCGGCCCGTTGGTCGGCCCGGTGTCGATCCTCCGGGCCGCGTGTTGCTGTTTGTGTATCCTAAAGTAAAAAACGGCGCCCGCGTGGCGCCGCCTGTATTTTCGGCGGCTAGAATGCATGCGCGCCCATCTTGGCGGCGCGCCGCGCCAGTATTTATGCGGCTTGCCACTCTTTGATGACGCTATGAGCAAACTGAATTCCTTCGCCTGCCTGGCCCTGCTGGGCGCGACCGCCGGCCTGGCGTCCGCCCAGACCACGCCGGCCGACCCCGCCGACATCGGCCCGACCTTGACATCGGCCCAGCCCCAGGATGCCGCGCCCGCCGCCCCGACGGACGACAGCACGCCGGTCAAGGGCAAGGCGCCGCGCGGCAAATCCGCCGCCGGCCGCGCGCCCTCGACGGCCGCATCGGGCAAGGACGGCAAGGTGGTGCCCGAAATCACCGTCAACGGCAGCCGCCTGGACGATATGGAGGAGCGCCGCCGCTCCGTCGCCGGCAAGCAGATCTACGGCCGCGAAGAACTCGACCGCAACGGCGACACCAACCTCGGCGACGTGCTCAAGCGCCTGCCCGGCGTGTCGATAGGCGGCCGGCCCGGACGCGGCGGCGATATCCGCATGCGCGGCCTCGGCAGCGGCTACACGCAGATCCTGCTCAACGGCGAGCGGCCGCCGGCCGGTTTTTCGCTCGACCAGCTGTCGCCGGACCAGGTCGAGCGCGTCGAAATCATGCACGGCCCGGTGGCCGAATACAGCACCCGCGCCATCGCCGGCACCATCAACATCGTTCTGCGCGACGGCTACCAACAAAAAGACATCCAGGTCAAACTCAGCGATTCGGTCGAGCAGGGCCAAAACGCGCCCAATGTGTCGGTGGTGGTGCCGGGCAAGAGCGGCGGCCTGACCTATATCCTGACGGCCACCGTGTCCGAAAACCGCCAGCACGACAGCGGCGTCACGCACAACCTGAACACCGAGCCGGACGGCGTCGCCGTCAAGGATGAAACCGTCGACGACGAAACCCACCGCCTCAGCAAGTCGCTGCACGTGACGCCGCGCCTGTCCTACAAGTTCGACGGCGGCGACCAGCTCAACTTCCAGCCCTTCCTGATGGCCAGCCGCAGCAACAGCGGCGTCGACACGGCGCTGACGCAGGGGCCGTTGGTGCCGCCCGAGCTGCTGCTGCCGCCGGAATATTATTTCGCCGACAGCAACGCCCATTCCAGCAGCACGTTCGCGCGCGGCTTCGGCAACTGGGTCCATAAGATGGAGGGCGCGTCCAAGCTCGACGTCAAGTTCGGCTTGGGCAGCGGCCACAGCAGCAGCGACTCCGTGCGCTACCAGTACGACCAGGCCGGCAAGCTGAGCGACCGCCTGACCGACGACAGCGCCATCCGCGACCGCAGCGCCAACACCGGCGGCAAATACACGACGCCCATCGGCAAGGACCACGCCTTCGCGGCCGGCTGGGACGCCGAGGTCAGCCACCGCACCGAGACGCAGACCTCGCTCAACCTGGCCGGCCAGTCGCAGTTCGCCGGCTCCGGCGACGACCTGACGGCCGAGACCCGGCGCGCCGCCCTGTTCGCGCAGGACGAGTGGGACGTCACGCCGCAGTGGTCGGTGTATCTGGGGGCGCGCTGGGAAGGCATACGCACCACCAGCACCCTGCCGACCGGCGAGGTGGACAACACCAGCAGCGTGTTCAGCCCGCTGTTCCACACCCTGTATAAAATTCCCGGCCACGACAAGGATCAGGTGCGCATGAGCCTGACGCGCAGCTACAAGTCGGCCAATGTGCAAGACTTGCTGGCGCTGACGACGCTGTCGCGCCTGAACACGGCGGCCGCGCCCGACCGCACCGGCAATCCCTACCTCAAGCCCGAGCTGGCCACCGGCCTGGACGCGGCCTATGAACATTATCTGGGCCGCGCCGGCATCCTCAGCGTCAGCGGTTTCACCCGCGATATCAGCGACCTGATCCGCCGCGAACTGTCGCTGCAACAGACCGTCACCGGGCCGCGCTGGGTGTCGACGCCGAGCAATATCGGCAAGGCGCGCACCAGCGGCGTCGAGCTGGAGGCCAAGTTCCAGCTGGTCGAGCTGATCGCGGACGCGCCGGCGATCGATTTTCGCTCCAACTACAGCCGCTACTGGTCGAACGTGGACGGCATCCCCGGCCCCAACAACCGGCTCGACGCGCAACCGAAGCAGAGCGCCAACGTCGGCTTCGACTACCGCATGAAGGCGGTGCCGTTCACGCTGGGCGCCAGCTTCAACTGGACGCCGGAAACGCTGATCCAGTCCAGCGCCACGCAGATCGTGGACACCGGCCGCAAGCGCCAGTACGACGCCTACGGCTTGTGGAAGTTCAACAAGAACACGCAGCTGCGCGTATCGTCCAGCAACCTGATGGCGCGCGACGCGCTGGGCAGCAACCTGGTCACGGCCGGCGGGCTGAACGAGCTGGCCACGACCGGCTTCCACACCTACACGGTGTGGACCGTGAAACTGGAAACGAAGTTTTGATGGCGCGCCGGCACCCCATGCTACATTTGCGGACACCTTCGCCGCCTTTTGCTACCATGACCGACAAGGACTTTCCGTGAAACGATATGTGATGAGCACCGTGACCCTGAGCCTGCTGACCGCCTTCGCCGGCGCCGCCGAACCCGCACCCGCTGCCGCCCCCGTGTCCGGCATCGACGTCCAGCACATCGACGCGTCCGTGCGTCCGCAGGACGATTTCTTCAGCTACCTCAACGGCCAGTGGCTGAAGAACACCGACATCCCGGCCGACAAGTCGAGCTGGGGCGCGTTCGCCCAGCTGCGCGACGAAACGCTGCCGCAGCTGCGTGCCATCATCGAGACGGCGCAGCGGGACGGCGCCAAGAAATCCGGCAGCGACGCCCAAAAAATCGCCGACCTCTACACCAGCTATATGGACCAGGCGCACGTGAACGCGCTCGGCATCCGACCGCTGGCCGGCGAACTGAACCGTATCCACGCGATCAAGAACAAAAAGGCGCTGCCGGCGCTTATTTCGCACCTGAGCGCGCTCGGCGTGACGACGCCCTACGCGGTCCACGTCGGCCAGGACGAGCGCGCGTCGACCCGGTACGCGGCCTCGATTTCGCAAAGCGGCCTGGGCTTGCCGGACCGCGACTACTACCTGAAAAAAGACGACGCCAAGCTGGCCGCCACGCTCGTCAAATACCAGGCCCACATCGAACAGACGCTGGCGCTGGCCGGCAACAAGGACGCCGCCGCGTCCGCCCGCGCCATCGTCGCGCTGGAAACCGCGCTGGCCGAGGTGCAGTGGACCAAGGTCGAGAACCGCGACCCGGTCAAGCGCTACAACAAGGTCGACATCGCCAAGCTGGCCGAGCTGGCGCCCGACTTCGACTGGAAGAACGCGCTGGCCACGGCCGGCGTCGCCAGCAAGACCGACTACGTCATCGTACAGCAGCCCAGCTACCTGAAGGGCTTCAACGCCATCGTGGAGCAGACCGACCTGCCGACCTGGAAAGCGTATTTCGAATGGCAGTTGCTGCGCGCGGCCTCGCCCTATCTGTCGGACGCCTACGCCGACGCCGATTTCGCCTTCTACGGCGGCGTCGTCACCGGCGTCACCGAAATGCCGCCGCGCTGGAAACGCGGCGTCGGCGCCGTCGAGCGCGCGCTGGGCGAGAACCTGGGCAAGCTCTACGTGGCCCAATACTTCCCGGCCGAGCGCAAGGCGCGCATGGAGGCGCTGGTGCGCAACCTGCTGGCCTCGTATCAAACCAGCATAGACGGGCTGGACTGGATGAGCCCGGAAACCAAGCGCGAGGCGCAGGCCAAGCTGGCCAAATTCTCGACCAAGATCGCCTATCCGAACAAGTGGCGCGACTACGCGGCGCTGGCGGTGCTGCCGAACGACTTGATGGGCAATATGCTGCGCGCCGCGCACTTCGAGCACGAGCGCATGGTCAACAAGCTGGGCCGCCCCATCGACCGCGAGGAGTGGGGCATGACGCCGCAGACCGTCAACGCCTATTACAGTTCGACGATGAACGAAATCGTGTTCCCGGCCGCGATCTTGCAGCCGCCGTTCTTCGACGCCGGCGCCGACGACGCCGTCAACTATGGCGCCATCGGCGCCGTCATCGGCCATGAAATCAGCCACGGCTTCGACGACAAGGGCAGCCAGTCCGATGGCGACGGCAACCTGCGCGACTGGTGGAGCGCGCAAGACCGCGCCAACTTCAAGGCCAAGACCGACGCCCTGTCGCGCCAGTACGACGGCTACAGCCCCATCCAGGGCTACCACGTCAACGGCGCGCTGACGCTGGGCGAAAACATCGCCGACAATTCCGGCCTGGCCATCGCCTACCAGGCCTACCACCTGTCGCTGCACGGCCGGCAGGCGCCGGTGATCGACGGCCTGAGCGGCGACCAGCGCTTCTACCTCGGCTTCGCCCAGGTGTGGCGCAGCAAAACGCGCGAGGCGCAGCAGATCGTCTACCTGAAAACCGACCCGCACTCGCCCGGCCAGTTCCGCGCCAACGGCACCGTCGTCAACCAGCCCGGCTGGTACGAAGCCTTCGGCGTCAAGCCGGGCGACCGCATGTATGTGGCGCCGGAGCAGCGCGTCATCATCTGGTAGCGGCGCGGGGCGCCGGAAAGCTGTCGCTGCGGGGCGCCACTGTGATAAAGTCGAAAACGGACCAAAAGTCCTGGGTGACGGTTACGTTATGAATCACGTTATAAATACATTGGGGATTTCTGTGAAACGATATTTGCTTAGTGCTTTAACTTTGAGTTTGTTGACGGCCTATGCCACCGCGGCCACCGCGGCCGCGCCTGCCGCCGCCGCCGTTGCGACCACCACCGCGCCCGCCGCCGGCGCCACCCGCGTCTCCGGCATCGACGTGCAATACATCGATCCGGCCGTGCGCGTCCAGGACGATGTGTTCACCCACCTGAACGGCAAGTGGCTGGCCACGACCGAAATCCCGGCCGACAAAGCGAGCTGGGGCACCTTCGCCAAGCTGCGCGACGACATCCAGCCGGAACTGCGCTCCATCATCGAAACGGCGGCCAACACGCCGAACAAGACGGCCGGCACCGACGCCGCCCGCATCGGCGACTTCTACAGCAGCTTCATGGACGAAGCCAAGGTCGAACAGCTGGGCCTGACCCCGCTGAACGGCGAGCTGGCCAGGGTGGCCGCGCTGAGCGACAAGAAAGACATCCCGGCCCTGATCGCCCACTTCGACATCGTCGGCTTCAACGCGCCCATCGGCTTCGCCGTCCACCAGGACAACAAGGATTCGACCAAGTACGTGGCCGACATCCAGCAAGCCGGCCTGGGCTTGCCGGACCGCGACTACTACCTGAAAAAAGACGACGCCAAGATGGTCGACACGGTCGCCAAGTACGAGCTGCACGTCGCCAAGATGTTGACGCTGGCCGGCAACGGCAACGGCGCGGCCGACGCCAGGGCCATCGTCGCGCTGGAAACGGCGCTGGCGCAGATCCAGTGGAGCAAGGTCGAGCTGCGCGATCCCATCAAGGGTTACAACAAGGTCGAACTGGCCAAGCTGAGCGGCCTGGCCGCCGGCTTCGACTGGGCCACCTGGCTCAAGGACACCGGCATCGCCGGCAAGGTCAACTACGTCATCGTCGGCCAGCCGAGCTTCCTCAAGGGCTTCAACGAGGTGCTCGCCAGCACGCCGCTCGCCACCTGGAAGGCGTACTTCCAGTGGCAGGCCATCCACTCGGCCGCGCCCTACCTGTCGAAAGCCTACGTCGATGAAAACTTCGCCTTCTACGGCACCGTGCTGAGCGGCGTGACCGAGATGCGTCCGCGCTGGAAGCGCGGCGTTTCCGTCACCGAAGGCGCGATGGGCGAATCGGTCGGCAAGCTCTACGTCGAGCAGTATTTCCCGGCCGACCGCAAGGCGCGCATGGAACAACTGGTGCGCAACCTGCTGGCCACCTACAAGACCAGCATCGACAAGCTCGACTGGATGAGCCCGGTCACCAAGAAGCAGGCGCAAGCCAAGCTGGCCAAGTTCACCACCAAGATCGGCTATCCCGACAAATGGCGCGACTACTCCAAGCTGGTGGTGTCCAAGGACGACCTGGTCGGCAACGTGCTGCGCTCGAACCAGTTCGACTATGAAAAAGAGTTGAACAAGCTGGGCCAGCCGATCGACCGCGCCGAGTGGGGCATGACGCCGCAAACCGTCAACGCCCAGTACAACCCCGAGCTCAACGAAATCCTGTTCCCGGCCTCGATCCTGCGTCCGCCGTTCTTCGACGCCAACGCCGACGACGCCGTCAACTACGGCGCCATCGGCGCCGTCATCGGCCACGAAATCAGCCACGGCTTCGACGACCAGGGCGCCCAGTACGACGGCGACGGCAATCTGCGCGACTGGTGGACCAAGTCCGACCACAAGAACTTCGCGGCCAAGACCAAGATGCTGGTCGACCAGTACAACCAGTTCAGCCCGCTGCCCGGCTATCACGTCAACGGCGAGCTGACCCTGGGCGAGAACATCGCCGACAATTCCGGCGTCGCCATCGCGTACAAGGCCTACCACCTGTCGCTGCACGGCAAGCCGGCGCCGGTGATCGACGGCCTGACCGGCGACCAGCGCTTCTACATGGGCTTCGCGCAAGTATGGCGCATGAAGATGCGCGAAGCGCAGCAGATCGTCCAGATCAAGACCGATCCGCACTCGCCGGGCCAGTTCCGCACCAACGGCACGCTGCGCAACCAGCCGGGCTACTACAGCGCCTTCGACGTCAAGCCGGGCGACAAGATGTACCTGCCGCCCAAGGAACGCGTCATCATGTGGTAAGGCATTGCTAAGCCATCAAGGCTGACACCATGGAAGGGACTGCCGCGGCAGTCCTTTTTTTCGCCCGGCGGCGGCCGTTAGACCGCGCCGGCTGCGGTCCAAGCGCTCGATCAGGGGCGAAATTTCTTTCGCATTTTTTGATAGAAAATGCGCCAATTGTCGGCGTTACTAAAATGCAAACCAACGCCCAGTTCTTTCAAATTATCGTGTCCGGGGAAAAATGTCGTGTCGTAAGCATGGTCACGGGTGCCCAGCACCCAATGCGTGGCCTCATGCAGCATGATACCGGACAGTGTGCTATCCGGAAGGCAAAACGCCTTGGGCGCGATGCGGATCAGGCCGCCGGGAAATGACGCTCCGTCGACCGTGGCGTGACCCATACCCAGCCACAAAAGAGTGCCACCGGCCTCTTTTGGGTTTTCCCAACCCGAATAAGACCAATGGGCGCGCATGGCCGGATTTTTGAAGAAATCATATAATTGCGTCACACTGGTTTTGACCGAATCGTCGACGCCTGGCCTCAGATACTTGTCTATCTGCCGGCGCAGGTAGACATTGTTGTCGTCGTTGTGGTTCTTATCGAGTGTCGTAAGGATGTGCTTCAGGTCCGCCGTTATCTCCGCGTATAGGCGATTAAAGCGTGCGACATCGGGTCTGTGTGCTTGCAAGCCCGACGCAATGCCAACAGGTATTGCGCCCAGAATCAAGGCTGGCAAGGCTAATACTCCACCAACGAGTCCGCTTACGACACTTCTTCCGACGGTTGTTTTGGTCACGATGCGTTCCAGTTCGTTCAATCAGCTTGATGACTATGTGTCACCCGGTGTGCTTCTGTTGCGAAGCGCGATGCCTATCTTTGGAAATAACAGCTTTCAAATCACAACTAATTTTTAGTTCGCCGGACCGTCATCGCCAGCGGATGGCCGAAAAAAACCGTTCGAAATCGAACGGTTTTTTGATGGCGGCGCCGACTGTGTCGACGCGCTGGCAAGGCCGGTTATTTTGCCGGCGCGGCCGGTGCCGGTGCCGGTGCCGATGCGGTTGCTGATGCCGCCGTGGGCGCCGAAGCGGCTGCCGCTGGCGCCGCCGGCACGGCTGGTTCGGCGAAGGTGGCGCCGGCCTTGTTCGTCATGTAGACGAGGGCGCGGCCGACTTCGACATCGTCGAGGTCGGCGTTGCCGCCCTTGGCCGGCATGCCGCGTATGCCCTCGACGGCGTGTTTGAGCAGCGTCGCATAACCCTGGGCGATGCGCGGACCCCAGGCGCCGGCGTCGCCGAACTTCGGCGCGCCGATGGCGCCGGTGGCGTGGCAGGCCGAGCAGACGGCGGTGTAGACCGCTTCGCCGGTCTGGAACACTTTCGGCGCGTTGGCGTCCTTCAGGGTAAAGCCTTCATCGGCGACGGGGCGGACACGGGCGACGACTTCTTCGGGCGTTTGGCTGGTCGAACCCTGGCTGGGCACGCGCTCCATCGTCACGAACTGGACCAGCAAGATGATGCCGATGACGGTGACGCCAAAAAAGCCGATGACGGCGGCAACCAGTTGTTTCGGCGTTCTGATGGCGGATTCGTGTTCGTTATGTGCGTCGCTCATGATTTCCTTAGACAATATTCGAAGCTGGAAGGGGTACGAAATCGTATTGGTAGGCTAACAAGCAAACCGGTGCCAAACGGGCGATTATAGACTCAAAAAACGCGGCTTGGAATCCAAATCATGAGCAATACGACACTTTCCATGGACGGCGGAACAGAAAAACGGTATCCTTCGTGTCACTTCAAGTTGTCCTCCCTACGCGGCTGTAGCTCAATGGATAGAGTATTGGCCTCCGAAGCCAAGGGTTGTGGGTTCGATCCCCGCCAGCCGCACCAAAAATCTCCTTGCTTGTCCAGCCTGCTGAGACCGGAAGCATATTGGTGCGTCTAACGCAAAGATATGCTTCCCAGACAAAGTGCAAAGATAAGCTTCAAAGACTATGCAAACGCCAGGCAATCAAGGCCTTGGTCGGCTAGTTGAACCATGCCAGCTTGCCTAACGGTTAAAGCAGAACTCTCACCAGCGTCAGCGTGCTATCTGCAGAGCCCCCACTGTATTGATGAATCCCACACCGTTGAAGGGGAAAAGCCGCTGGGATGAAGATTTGGATTTCTCTTGAAATGCGCATCAGCAATACGAATCTGTATCTTGTCCCCGGCGAGGTTCTCAACGTATCCGACGTAGATGATATCCCGGCCAGGCTCCTGGCAAACAAGTGCCCCCACCTTTCGTATAAAAATTTGGTCCCGCTTGCGCTGCTCCATGACAGCGATCCCTGCATCGGCGGCGGCCGTCAGTTCTTGACGTCGGACGGTCTCCAACTCCTGATCGCTAACGAATTCGTGATGGGCGATCGGATGCAATGATCCCTGGACAAGTTTCTGGAACCGGTCCAGTACGACGATATTCTGTTCGGATCCTCGAAGAACATATGCCAAGCCGGGCTTCGCGTCGAATATATAGGTGTCCGAGATGCAATTCTGTGCGCCGCCTGCATAGCAGACATACACCTGAATCATACGCCTTCCTGGCAGCACATTGACGCCCGGGCGTGTCTTTACCCCCGGCAGTATGTCCGGGCCCTCGATAGTCATCTGTTGTGCCACCCCCTTTGATTTACCGTCAATCTCGGTGACCGCAGCGCCGTTCCCATATAGATCTTGGGGAGTAAGCAACGCGAGATTCTTGAGTTGCTCATGTGAAATGGGAGGCGTGGTACATCCCAACATGGCGAGCCCAAGGCCCACTATCAAACACCTAATCGTAACGGTGGAACAACGCATTGAGTGTTTCCATTCATGACAGGAATATGCAAAATATATGGTTTAACCACATATTGTGATGTTACCAGAATTCACTATTGATACCACCATTCTTGTGGTCTTTCAACATGGAATGTGGAATATGGTCACTGCTCGGCAGGAAGGAAAGTTTGCCCAAAGAATCGGAAAGGCGTTGGCTAAGCAGCGTGTGGCGAAAAAATTGACACAGGAACAGCTAGCAGCGCAGTTGGGGGTGGAGCAAGAAACTATTTCGCGGTTCGAACGTGGGGTCACGTTGCCGCCATTGCTTCGACTCATCGATCTGGCGGAAATTTTTGGGGTTCCGCTCGACGCGCTTGTACGTGCTGGTTCGGCTCGTTCAATGGACCAAGCAGTTGATCTGGCGGCGTCATTAAATTCGCTAAGCGAAGATGATCGGGTGTGGGTACATGACTGGGTGACCGAAATGTGCGCAAAACTGGCCATCCGTGACCGGCAGTAAGTTCAAGTTGACTCAGTAAGTATAAAGTGCTGCGGATCGAGCAGGTGAGGAGGCCGTCGATCCGGTACTGTCTGCATACTAGATCAACTCATTTTTTTTGTCCGTGTGGTGCAAAAAATGGCAAAAACAATACCCTTTTTTCATCATTGAATGCAGCTCTAATTTCAGGACGTGAAAGAAAAATACTATGTCGGAATAATATTTTTTGTACAGCCCTCCTTGTGATTTTTATTTTTTTCTCAAAAAGCTCCCTCACAACTTCTCTAGTAATATTTTCGGCATTATTTCTTTTTCGTTGAGCCTCTCGACTTAAATGTTGACGATAAAATCTACTAATTTCTAGACATGGCTCGGGATGCCAATATTTCAGCCATGAATATTTGTAACCAAGTCGCTCAGCGATTGTTTTTGTCGGAATGGTCGATTCTCCTGAAGCAATTATTGAAAGAAGAGCGCTCCTGATTTCTTTATGTGTAGTTTCAGTTACGGCATATTTTTTAACGGTATGTTGAAATGAAAAAATTTCGCCTTTAGAAAAAAATGCGTTGGTTAAATTGCCTTTTAAGAATTGTACTGGAGTGGTTCCTAATCTTTGTGTCATTCGCATAAATAGAGGCAGGGATGGGCGTTTTCCGTCAAGCCATTGCTTAATGGAAGATTGCCTGAAGCCTATCGATCGTTCATAATGAGTTACGACACCATTAAATTCGGTTTCAATGACATATTTTAAACGAGATAGAAAATTCTCAAAGGTGGCTAGATTTGAATAGGGTGGATGAGAAATCATTTCACCAACAGCCTCTCGTTGAAAAATTTCAAAATCATCGATTGGTGCAGCTTCCGACGAGCCTGAACAGCCATATTTCTCGTCTCCGAGCCAGTGACCACAATGAGAACAATGATCGAGAAAAGTATGTCTTGGAACAAAGGGCTGATGCTTACCACAATGTGAACATTTGTCACTAAGAATATTGCCATGTTTAGTACAGCTATTAACAGAATACGCAAACCATAAGAGGGGAAGATAGGCTTCTAGGTTATTTTTTCGCCACTCTTCGATGCAATTAGAGCACCAATGAGGATGGGAATGGAGAATTCCCATACCTTTTTTAGCAATAATATTGGACCACGGTAAGAAAGAGCAGTTGATTAAATTATCTTGTAGCGTTAGCTCTTCCAGGCGGCGGGAAACTTCACTTGCATATTTTCCACCACCGTTCATCGTGCGCAAATCAAACGAAACAAAGCCTCCAGTTGGGCGTAGCTGCTTCAATGCTGTATTTTGGAGAATTTCAAGATTTAATAATTGCTTCGGGTCACATGTATGGATACGAGCTAATCTAATGATTAGGCCACTCAGGGATTCTTGAAACGGCGTACCTTGGCCAAATGGTTTTAATGATGCAAGTCTGCTACGTGGCGGGAGGGCATCATCAATACCGTCCCAAAGATTGTAATTTTGACTCATGCGTCCTCCCTCCCAACAGGGTCACGTGAGGGATTTCGCCGCCCAGGTGTTGTTTTACGAGGACGATCTTTTTTTTCTTCATTCTTCGGTATTGACGACCGTTTAGATTGAGAGGTTAAGGTTGGTGTGGAACTAAATCCCATCTCTTCAGCTAAAATCGATGTAGAAATATCTTGCATTTTTTCTTCACCAAGTCTTATTTCTCTAAGCATTTTTAATAGATGTTTTTTTGGCATTTGAGTAGAAATAAGAACAGCTTTGGTGAGAATTTGCGTTGGCATTAGCAGAGCCGCTTCCACGGCTCGGATAAGCCAATCTTTCAAATTCCCAACGCATCCCAGTGACATTAGCAAAAAATATTCATAGTTATTTACCAACCCCTTTTCTACCGGCACTGGCATCGCATCAAAAAATGATGCAACTACGTCTTTGAATGCATTGCCATATTTATTGCCAGTGACAAGTTCGCTCTGATGATAACGTTCGAAATGAACAATCCGTGTCCGCCTTATCAACTGGCCATTAAAATCCTCAATTTTTAGAAGATCATATGCACCGCACATGAGGATACGGCACTTGATTTCGTTTACGAGTGATTTGACTAGCTCAAATTGCAATAAATAGTTATTTGATGTCGATGCCGAAAAAAGACTCGATGCTTCATCTAGAATCATAAGCTTTGCATGTCGAGCCTTTACACAATTACGTACTGCGCGCCTTAACTCGGGCCCAACCAGACTTGATAGATTGGTGATTATTTCACCGCCCAGCTCAGCATGTATTCGAGAGATAATTGTTCGTTTGCGCGCTGAATTGACCCACTCCGTTTGACCCTCCCTCCATTGCCTGGCGAACGCCGCCACGCGATCGTAAGACCCCCCGAATCCCAATTCCAATAGATCCTCGTGGAGCTGTTTAAGGCTGCGCCGCTGCT
>NZ_JANXMI010000300.1 GCF_025354735.1 Rugamonas sp. | reverse complement strand
TCTGATTATTCCTAGTAATGCCACGTCGATCACTCCGATCCCCCTACTCATCAAGATAAGTAGGATTGTGTGCTAAACGTGGGTCAATTTTCGATGCAAATTATGCGGCTAAGTGGGTCAGTTTTCGGTGCAAATCAACAGTTTTCATCCTTGCTGCTGAAACTCACCAACTCCGACCAAAACTCTTTCCCAGAAATGTGGCTGTGCAGGCGATCAGCTAGTATTTCAGCTTCGCCGATATATGCGATATCGGTCTCTGTCTCTTCATTTGTCCCGAACAGGATATAAACACCGGGGCGTTGGACTTCTGACCATTCGCGCAGCTCGCTGAAAAGTGAACGAGGGCAGGCGAGCGCCTGTCCGGTCCAATTTGCTATTTCGGCATGGCGAATGCCAGCTACCGTCTCGTTCGGCAAATAAATCCTTATGCTCTTCCCCATTTTCGCCTCTTGGCTTGCAATACCAGAACAATAACAGAATAGAAGAGCGCGCTGCGATGGCGAACATAGTCGCTATGTCCCGCATAGATGGGATCGCGCCACAACAAGGACGTGCTGCTACTTGGTCTTTTCCGTCAGTTCAAACTTCGGCTGACTCCTGCCCTCAGCAATCAGCTTCGTCAACCATTGATCGAGGAAATTGTTCAGTTCCGCTTTCGCCATTGGGCTGAAGGCCATCATCTCCGGGCAGAACACCCGGCGCGATCCGAAGCAATCGGTGTACGTCAGCGCGCCCGCCGTCCCCGCCGCCAAGAACACTTCGATGGTCATGTCCGGGTCAGGGATGACAGGACCATGCAGACGTTCGAGATAGTGGCTCATGCGAAGCACCAAGCGATGTTTATGCCGCTCGATCACATCGATATTGACATCGTTGGTAAGCGTCCAGCCCGCCCATCTTCAAAACCTTAATCGGTTTGCCCAGACTCCGACTTTTGGAGATGGAGATGGTGATGGGGAACAAGGAGCGAGAGGAGCAATGGCGGGTGCGTGTGGCGCGGTGGCGCGAGAGCGGTTTGCCGATGCGGGCGTTTGCCCTACAAGATGGCTACCGTCTGCACCAATTGAGCTATTGGGTGCATCGGCTGTCGACGCCGGCGATGCCCGGCACCGCGCCAGCGCCGACGCTGTTGCCGGTGCAGGTCGCCCGTAGCGCGGGCGAGGCATTGGAGGTGCGCCTGCGTAGCCCCAGCGGCTGGACCGTGCTGCTGCCGGCCGAACTGAGCGCGCGCTGGGTGGCCGAACTGCTGCGCGAGTTGGCATGAAGCTGCAAGCGGAATCGGTGTGGCTGGCCACGCAGCCAGTGGACATGCGCATGGGCATCGACGGGCTCTCCTTGCATGTCCAGCAGGCGCTCGGGCGCGCGCCGTGCGACGGCAGCGCCTACGTGTTCAGCAACCGCAGCCGGACTCGGCTCAAAGTGGTGTGCTGGGACGGCAACGGCGTGTGGCTGTGCCAGCGCCGCCTGCATACCGGCCAGTTCGTGTGGCCGCGGGCCGGCGAGGCCAGCTGGGTGCTAAGCGATGCCCAATGGCAGTGGCTCGTCGCCGGTGTCGACTGGCAGCGCCTCGCGGCGGCGCCGCCTGCACATTGGCAGTTGTAAACGTCGCGCAGCTCAGTTAACATGACGGCATGGACTTGCTCACCGAACTGACCCGCGCGCAACACGATCCCGCCGTGATCGAGCAAGTGCGCGCGCTGTTGGCGCAAGCCGAGCAGGCCAAGCAGTGGCAGGCGAAGCAGGACGCCAGACTGGCCGAGAAGGACATGAAGATCACCGCGCTGACGCTGGAGTTGGCGTACTACCGGCGCCTCCGTTTCGGCCAGAAGAGCGAGGCGTTCAGCGGCGAGCAGCGCGAGCTGTTCGAGGAGACGATCGATGCCGACCTCGCGGCCATCGTGGCCGAGCTGGCACCGCAGGACAGGGAGGCGCCGAAGCGCCAACGCAGCGGCGCGGGCCGCCAGCCGCTGCCCCCCGAACTGCCGCGCGTGGAGCATCGCCACGAGCCGGCGTCGTGCGCGTGCGACGCGTGCGGTAAGGCCCTGACGCGGATCGGCGAAGACGTCAGCGAGCAACTCGACGTCGAACCGGCGCGTTTCTTCGTGCACCGCCACATCCGCCCGCAGTACGCCTGCCGCGCGTGCGGGACGGTCACGGCGGCGCCGGTGCCGCCGGCCATCATCGACGGCGGCATGGCCGCGCCCGGCCTGCTCGCTTGGGTGGCCGTGAGCAAATACACCGACCACCTGCCGCTGTACCGGATCGAGCAGATCGGCGCGCGCCAAGGTGTGCCGCTGGCGCGTTCGACACTCGCCGAGTGGATCGGCAAGGTCGGCGTCGCGCTGCAACCGTTGAGCGAGCGCCTCGCTGAGCTGCTGCGCACACGCGCTTGCCTGCACGCCGACGAAACGCCGGTGCGCCAACTCGATCCTGGCCAAGGCAAGACCCGCCACGCCTACCTGTGGGCCTACCGCTCGAACAGCCTCGACGAGGGGCCGCCCATCGTCGTGTTCGACTACCAAACCGGCCGCGCCGGCGCGCACGCGCGGGCGTTCCTGCATGGCTGGCAGGGCCAGCTCATGGTCGACGACTACAGCGGCTACAAGGCCATGTTCGCTGCCGGCGTCACCGAACTGGCATGCCTGGCCCATGTGCGCCGAAAATTCTTCGACCTGCACGCGGCCAACGGCAGCCCGGTCGCGGCCGAGGCACTGCGCCGGATTGGGTTGCTGTACGCTGTCGAGCAGCAGGGCGCCGGCCTGGCCGCGTCCGCGCGTTTGCGGCTGCGCCAGGAGCAGGCCAAGCCGACGCTCGACGCGCTGCACGGCTGGTTGCTGGGCGCCGCGAAAACCGTGGCGACGGGCAGCGGCACGGCCAAGGCCATCGACTACACCCTCAAGCGCTGGCCGGCGCTGCTGCGTTACGCCGACTCGGGCACGCTGCCGATCGATAACAACCCGGTCGAAAATACCATCCGGCCGATCGCCGTCGGCAAGAAGAACTGGCTGTTCGCCGGCTCGGAACGGGCGGGGCGGCGCGCCGCCGCGATCCAGACCCTGTTGGCCACCGCCAAGCTGAACGGCCTTGAGCCGCTGCGTTGGTTGACCGAGACGCTTGAGAAGCTGCCTACCTGCCCTAACAGCCAGATCGATACCCTGCTGCCGTTCACGAACTCTACCCAGCCTTAAAGCCAATTGCCAGATGGGGCCGCTGGACGCTTACAACGCTTCGTATTACGAGGAATATGCAAACCGCGGGAAAACAGGTTCCGACACTGTGATGAGAAGCGTTGCACGGCTGATGCATCTCCATTGTGTCGGATTGCTGGTTTGCGACGAAGTTCAGAACCTTTGTAACAGTCACAAGGGCGGCGACACCGTGATGACAGAACTCGTGTCTGCGTGTAATGAACTCGGCCTCCCAATCCTCTTCATCGGAACGAACAAAGCAGCGCAAGTACTGACACGGGATTTCAGGCAGGCTCGGCGTTCAACTGGCTGCAGCATATCGCCTTGGGACCGGCTCCCCGAGTTTGTGGAGTCTGACGAAATCAACGAGTGGGATGGATTTCTGGAAGTTCTTTGGACCTATCAATGGACGAAAAATGTCGCGCCTCTCGACGCTGCATTCTCTCAGTTGATGTACTTCTATTCTCAAGGCGTCATCGATGTCGCCATCAAGTTGTTCGCCGCCGCTCAAGGTATGGCCATGAACGATGGAAGTGAACTGGTGTCACTTGAACACATCGAGCAAGCTTTCACCAAACACATGTCCCTGCTGGGACCCATGATCGAAGCACTTAGGGTGAATGACCTTGCAGCTTTGGCGAGATGCGAAGACATCGCGCCGATCAGCATGGAATCCATCGTTGTTGGGGCCGTTCGCCGCGCGCGTGCTAGGACCAGCCCGTTGACCAGGACGAAGTCTTCAGATGCTACGTTCGCGCCCAAATTGGCTGCTAGCCTTGCCGCACTGGGGATGGCCCCTGAAGAGGCCGTGTCTCGGGCAGACGCAGTAGTTTCTGACAACCGCGTCCGAACGCTCGGCGAAGGTATGCAGCATGTGCTGGCCGAAGCCAAAGTATCCTCGCGGCCCGCCCGGAAGAAGACTTCGACGAAAGTGCCTGAGGTCGTCGATTACACGGAGCGACCGAACGATTACCGACGTGCTCAGCAAGAGGCACGCTTGAAGGGAAGTACGGTGTTTGACCAGTTGGTTGCACTCGGCATTCCTTGAAGTCTTTGTAACCAGATCGAATATCGTGCCACATATCGAAGCCATTTCCTCTGATGTAAAGCTTTTGGGGCTTCTTAACGCGACCAACAGATTCATCGCTGATATGCATCTTTGCCTTTCTAATCCCTGCGAACAAAGGTTATCCGATCCCTGCTCTTCCAATTGAACAGGGGTTCACGACCACGCATCATCGCGCCCCCCTGCAAGCCACCTGGCCTGCGCGACTCACCGGCAACCTTGGCTTTCACAGCTGCAGAGCCAAGTCAAGGTGCTCACCCGGCTAGGCGTATGACCTGCGAGGCCAATCGGCGACCTGACGAACCAGCAGTTTCTGGCTTTTCGGGTTCATGGCATACCCACATCGAGCTCAAAACGCAGAAAAAAAGCGTTGCCAAACGCCCATGGCCAAGCCTTTATCCCGGGAACTTCAGGCAGAATTCCTTTAGTCGAGTGCAAGTGCGGGACTGTTGCAACATGCATCACCAAGCCCAGCGCCTCGACGGTTTGGCGGAATTCGTCAGCATCGGTCGCCCAGACCAGGTGCGGCAATTCGTTCTGCGTTTGAACCACGCCGTCGGAAATAATCTTCTTCGCGTGCAGGCCGCCGGCGAATTCCTCTACGGCCTCCAATAGCGCCGCGGACTGATGCGCATCCAAGCCCGCGGGCTTCACAAAGCGAACGTGATCTATGCGCGGCATAAGTGCCCTCAGCAGACTATCATCGTTCACTCGCTGCATTTCGGACAAATTCGGCTTCGCGAAGATCAGGTTGGGCTTTTCAATTTGAAGGTTTTCGAGTAACTGGAAAACGAACCCTACGGGCAAGGTGTTCGACATAGGCACATCCTCGACTTCAAATTTTTTCAGATAGGCGTCCCAGGTCAGCCCAGCCTTGTTCAGTTCATGCATCAAAAAATGCAGGTCAACGCGATAGAGTTCAGGTGGTCCATTCAGATAGTCGAGTCGCTTGGAGTTCTCGCGATGCCGGAAGGTTTTTCCGTGGATGTTCTTGGCCAAGTGGTAACGACGTAACAGCCGTTCGCAATCGTCGATGCCGATCTGACGATTAACGCGGCCAGGCACATAAGCATCGGGTTTAAGCGTTTCGACGTACCAAACGTAGCGGATGCCGTTGACATACCACGCCCCGACACCTTCTCGTGGGATCGTGATTTGCAAGGTTGGCATCTCATTTGTACGGTCATCGCGCATCGACAATTCCAGCTGGTACCAGCAAGACAGCTCGTCACCGCGCGCGATTTCGTACCCGCTGTGCGGATCGTCTTCGTCATCCTCTCGCATCAAAATCAGCTCGGAATTAACGACATCCATCGCGGTGACCGCCATCGGGTGACCGGGGATGTCTTGCGAATCCGCGCAAAGACGCAGTACAGCATAGCCATCAAGCACAGCGCCGCCATCTTCTTCGAGGTGGCGACGCAACTTGCCGATGCTCGCTGACCCGCCGTCAAGCCAGCGTGGATCGTCAGTAGCCGTGGTAATGACGGCTAACGGCCAATCCTGATTACGCTGTTGATCGTCATCCGTTGCTGGCGGCACAGGCGTCGAGAAGCTAATCCCACGAGGGGTAAAGCTGAGCGTCAGAACACCGAGCGGAAGTTGGCCGCGCGCGAGCAATCGGTCAGCCCATGTGCGCAGTTCGATTGCCAGCTCTTCCCAGGAATCGAATTCTGCATCTTTCAGTTGCCCCGCATCGAACATCGTGAAAACCAGACGATGCGAACCATCGGACTTATAGGTGTGCAGGCTAGTGAAGCCATACAGACCAGCTGCGGCATGCAATGCGTTGGTATGCTTCAGCGTGATGCGACGCGTTTTCAGTATCGCCATCAGGCGTTTAGCAAGCGACTTCAGGTCTTCGCCAGGACGCATGTTCAGCTGATGGATAACCTCACGCGCGCCGTCCATGGTGAAGTGCGGCGCCTTGGCTTTAACGTATGCCCACAAGGACGCAGCTTGCGCTTCTGGGGTAGGCTGGATATGGCTTGGCCCATAGGCCGAGGTAGAGTGTTTCATTGGATGAGCTCCGATAAGGAAAGCACTGTCATGAACGGCACGCGTTGTTCGGCTTTCCAGAGTTCAACCAAAGCCGGTTAGGACAAGGCAGACTACAAACTGGTTTTGCCAGGCCGGACACGATGTCCGGTGCGTGCACTGACGGGAGCAACTCACCCACGGTTCGGCTGAACCGTTTTTTTATATTACAGAACGCGCCGTGAATTTGTCAAGCGCGCGTTTTTCTGCGCTTCGTTATCAACGGGTCTCACACGGCCACCGCCCCAGGGAGGAACTTATTTGTCGTACGGTTCGTGGGCACGGATGAACCAGGGAAGAACTTATTTGCAAGCCCACTTTTCGCCGAAAAAAGGAATCGCTTAAAAATCAGTCAGTTACAGAATAGCCCAAGGAAGAACTTATTTGTAAGCTACCAGGTCGATGGTGCGCTGGTCGCCCACCACCAGCGCGACGATCACGCCGGCATAGGGCCGTCCCGGCAGCGCGCGCAGGATGCGGGCCCGCAGCACGGCGCGGCAGTGCTCCACCACGTTGTCGAAGCCGAACACGAAATTGTCCAGCCGCCGGTTGCCGGCCGCCGGCCGCACGTAGCCGGTCGCGCGCAGCCCCTGCTCCAGCAGCCAGACTTCATAATCAAAGCCGTATTCGTTGGCGTTGCCGTGCGGGCGCTGCAAGCGCACCGTCAGCTGCCATCGCTCGCCCGGCTGCACGTCGCCGACGGCGCTGGCCGGCCCGCGCTGGTTGGCGTACCACGACAGCGAGACGTGCGGTGGAATCTGGGGCGCCGCGCCGCCCGCGTCGGCCAGCACGCGTTCGACCGCGAAGTTGAAGCGCACGCCGTCCTTGAAATTGTAGGGCAGATTATCGGCCACGCCGATCAGTGTGATGTCGCGGCCTTCATCGGCCCGCGCCAGTTCCGGCGCCAGCGCCAGGTGCGCCAGATAGGCGGCCCAGCCGACGCCGAGCGCGAAGCCGGCCATGCAGGCCAACGCGCCGCGCAAGCAGCGCGGCCGCGCGGTGCGGCGCGCCAGCAGCAGAAGTAGCAGTAGCAGCACGCCGGCCGGCAGCGCGGGAAAATCCGGCAGCGCGCCCTGCATTTGCAGCCACGACACGCCGGCGACCAAGCCCAGTATCCCGATCCGCATCGCCCCACCTGTTCGCTGTTGAAATGGAACGCAACGCAGGAATATCGAAAAATGACGACTATTGCACTGTTAAGAAATCGAGGATACGAAAATCCGGCGGCGACAGGCGGCCGTCGCACATGTTATAGATATAGATCAAACTACCATCTAGATATTGGGCGGGAAAACTGCCATGCGCGGCAGCGCGGCGCGCGCGTTGGCGCTGGTGGCGGCGGCCACCTCGTCTATCGCGATGCCGCGCAGTTCGGCCAGCACGGCGCCGATGCGGGGAATCTGGTCCGGGCTGTTGCGGCCGGGGTGGATCCAGCTCGGCGAAATGTCCGGCGCGTCCGTTTCCAGCACGATGGACGACAGCGGCAGTTCGCTCGCCATGCGGCGGATTTGCAGCGCGCGCGTGAACGTCATCGCGCCGCCGAAACCGAGTTTGAATCCAAGGTCGATATAGCCCTGCGCCTGCTGGAAGCTGCCGTTGAAGGCGTGCGCGATGCCGCCGTTGGGGCGGATCTGGCGCGCGTGCTTGAGCACCACGTCCTGCGAACGGCGCACGTGCATCAGCACCGGCAGGTCGAAGTCGCGCGCGATCTTGAGCTGTTCGCGGAAGAAGAAAATCTGCTTGTCGCGCATCGCCGGCTCGGTCAGCATCGGCAGGAAGAAATCGAGGCCGATTTCGCCGATGGCGACCATGCGGCTATCGGCCATCGCGGCGGCGACCCGCTCGCGCAGCACGCGCAGGTCATCCTCGCCGGCCTGCGGCACGTAGATCGGATGGATGCCCAGCGCGTAGCAGGCGTTGTCGACGCCGGCCGCCAGTGCGGCGACGATGGCGAAATTGGCCGTCGCCACCGCCGGGATCACGATCATGCCGACACCCTGCGCGCGCGCCTGCGCGGCTTGCGCGGCCGACTCGGCGCCGAATTCGTGCGCGTCGAGGTGGCAGTGGGTGTCGATCCACATGATCAGTCCTGGTAGGGGTGCAGGCCTTCGTCGGTCAGGCGCAGGATGCGGTCGCAGCGGCGCGCCAGCTCGATGTCGTGCGTGACGATGATGAAGGCGGTGCCCAGGGTGCTCGACAACTCCAGCATCAGGTCGAAAATCTGCATCGCCGTGGCATGATCGAGGTTGCCGGTCGGTTCGTCGGCCAGCACGCAGGCCGGCTGCGTCACCAGCGCGCGCGCCAGGGCCACGCGCTGCCGCTCGCCGCCCGACAATTCGCCCGGCACGTGGGTGACGCGCTTGGCCAGGCCCACGCGCTGCAAAATCTGCTGCGCCGCATCGGTGGCCTGCGCGCGCTTGACGCGCCGTATCATCAGCGGCATGGCGACGTTGTCGAGCGCCGTGAATTCCGGCAGCAGGTGGTGGAACTGGTAGACGAAGCCGAGCGACTGGTTGCGCAGGTCGCCGCGCGCCGTTTCATTCAGGCTGGCGAAGTCCCGGCCGAGCAGGGACACGCTGCCGGTGGTCGGCGTATCGAGTCCGCCCAGCAAGTGCAGCAGCGTCGATTTGCCGGAGCCGGAGGCGCCGACGATGGCGACGCGCTCGCCGCGCTTGACGTCGATGTCGATCCCGGCCAGCACCTGCACCGAGTACGCGCCCTGGGTGAAGGTCTTGCCGAGGCCACGGCAGGACAGCACGGTGGCGTTGTTGTTGATCGCGGCGTTCGTATCACTCATAGCGCAGCGCCTCCGCAGGTTTGACGCGGGCGGCCCACCAGCTCGGGTAGATCGTCGCGAGGAAGGCCAGTATCACGGCCACGACGCCGATCTTGTAGACGTCCGGCCAGCGCAGGTCGGACGGCACGGTGCTGATGTAGTAGATATCCTTCGACAAGAACTGCACTCCCAATATATGTTCGATAAACGGTACGATGACGTCGATGTTGAGCGCCACCAGCACGCCGGCGCCGACGCCGCACAGCGTGCCGAGGATGCCGACCAGCGCGCCCTGGATCATGAAGATTTTCATGATGGAGCGCGGCGAGGCGCCCAGCGTGCGCAGGATGGCGATGTCGGCCTGCTTGTCGGTCACCGTCATCACCAGCGTCGAGACGAGGTTGAAGGCGGCCACCGCGATGATGAGCGTGAGGATGATGAACATCATGTGCTTCTCGGTCTGCACGGCGGCGAACCAGTTGGCGTTCAACTTCGACCAGTCCTGCATGATCAAGTCGCCCGACATGGTTTTCTTCAAGTCCTGCGCCACTTGCGGCGCGCGGTGCATGTCATGCAGGCGCAGACGCAGGCCCGATGGCGCGTCCAGCCGCAGCAGCTTTTCGGCGTCGGTCATGTGGACGAAGGCCAGGCCCGAGTCGAATTCGTTGTGGCCCGCCTCGAAGATGCCGACCACGGTGAAGCTGCGCAGCCGCGGCAGCATGCCGGCCGGCGTGATCTGGCCCTGCGCCAGCGCCAGCGTGACCTTCTCGCCGATATTCACGTGCAGTGCGCGCGCCAGTTCGATGCCGAGCACGATATTGAATTGGCCGGCCTGCAAGGCGCCGAAGCTGCCGCGCTTGACTTTGGAGATCACGTCCGACACATTCGCTTCTTCCTCCGGCAGCACGCCGCGGATCACCGATGGCCGCAGCACGTCGTCGCGTATCAGCATGCCCTGGGTTTCGACGAAGGGCGCGGCGCCCTTGACTTCGGGATTGGCCAGCGCTTCCTTGGCGGCGTGCTGCCAGTCCGGCATTTCGCCGCGCGCGTCGAACACTTCGATGTGGGCCAGCACCGACAGCATGCGGTCCGTGACTTCCTTCTGGAAGCCGTTCATCACCGACAGCACGACGATCAGCGCGGCCACGCCCAGGCCGATGCCGGCCATGGAAATGAGGGAAATGAAGGAGATGAAGCTATTGCGGCCGCTGCGCTTGCCGGCACGCGTGTAGCGCAGGCCGACCAGCCATTCGAACGGCAGATTCTTAGTGATACCCATGGGCTCCGACGAGGATGAAATTCAGTAAGCCCGCAGTTTGCCATAAACCGCCATCCATGGGTGAAACACCGCACGCGCGCTGGCGCTCCGCTTGCCGGATAGGCAAGCCGCAGCCGCCGGCGCGGACCGCCGGACTTACTTGGCGTCGTCCATTTCCACTACAATGCCGCATGATCCAAATTACTCTCGCCCTGCCATTCGGGCTGCCGCCCCCGGAACTGGCGCCCGACCTCCAGCGCGCGCTGAAAACCCCCGCCCTGGCCGCGCTGCTGTCGCGCACCAGCAATGCGCAAGTCCACCCGGCCGAAGACGGCGCGCGCGCGCTGCCGCATGAGGCATGGCTGGCGCGTGCGCTCGGCTTACTGGGTTCAGGCGCACAGGCCGACGGCGCCCCCGTCGCCGCCGCCGCCATGCACGGCTACGGCCAGGCGCCGTCCGAGGGCTACTGGTTCATCGTTCAACCGATCCACGTGCAGCTGGCGCGCACCCACCTGACGCTGGCCGATCCGCGCCAGCTGCGGCTGGAAGAAGCGGACGCCCGCACCCTGTTCGAGCTGGCGCAGCCCCTGTTCGAGGAATCGGGCAAGCCGCTGGTGTATGGCGACGCCGGCACCTGGTTCATGCGCGCCGACGACTGGGCCGACTTGAGCACCGCCACGCCGGACACCGCCACCAGCATGAATTTGAGCGACTGGATGCCGGAAGGTCCGAACGCGATCGCCTTCCGCAAGCTGCAAAACGAAATCCAGATGCTGTGGCATGAACACGCCGTCAACGAAGCGCGCCAGGCGCGCGGCCTGACGCCGGTCAATTCCTTCTGGCTGTGGGGCGGCGCGGCCGCGCCGGCGCCGGCAACGGCGGCCCGCAAGACGCTGGCGGTGGCCGGTGCGCCGGCCTGGCTGGCGGCGCTGGGCCGGCCCTCGCTGCGCGGGGCGACGCTGGCGCAGCTGCTGGCCCACCCGGCCGACGGCGACGACCAAGGCCCGCGCATCGCGCTGCTGGGCGACTTGATGGAGTCCGGCGGCGGCGGCGACTGGTCCGACTGGCTGATGCACATGCAGCGCCTGGAGCAGGACTGGTTCGCGCCGCTGCTGGCGGCGCTGCACGACGGCCGCGTGGCGCGGGTGAAGCTGGTGCTGAGTCATCGCACCCGGCTGGCCGAATTCACCAGCACCAAAAACGCCCAGCGCAAATTCTGGCGCAAGCACACTTTGAACAACCTCGTCCCCAGCTAATGCCATGACCCGTATCGCCACCCGCCCCTATCCCCTGCGCGAATCCGAAATGCTGCGCCAGGGCGGCATCCATCCCGTGCTGGCGCGCCTGTACGCGGCGCGCGGCCTGACCGACGTGAAGGATTTGTCGAGCGAGCTGGCGTCCATGATCCCGCCAGCGGGCCTGCTGCACATCGACGCCGCCGCCGTCTTCCTGGCCGACGCCATCGCCGCCAACAAGCGCATGGTGATCGTCGCCGACTACGACTGCGACGGCGCCACCGCCTGCGCCGTCGCGCTGCGCGGCCTGGGCGCGATGGGCGCGACCATAGACTTCATCGTGCCGAACCGCTTCGAATACGGCTACGGCCTGACGCCGGAAATCGTCGAGCTGACGGCGCGCGAAAAGCAGCCCGACATCATCATCACCGTCGACAACGGCATCGCCAGCATCGACGGCGTGGCCGAGGCCAACCGGCGCGGCATCGAGGTCGTCGTCACCGACCACCACCTGCCGGCCGATACGCTGCCCGACGCGCGCGTGATCGTCAATCCCAACCAGCCGCAGTGCGGCTTCCCGAGCAAAAACCTGGCCGGCGTCGGCGTCGTGTTCTATGTGCTGCTGGCGCTGCGCGCGGAGCTGCGCAAGCGCGGTGTGTTCGACGCCCAGACCCAGCCCAAGCTCGACTCCCTGCTCGACCTGGTCGCCCTCGGCACAGTGGCCGACGTGGTGCGGCTCGATCCGAACAACCGCATCCTGGTGGCGCAGGGTTTGAAGCGCATGCGCGCCGGCCGCATGCACGCCGGCGTGGCCGCGCTGTTCCGCGTGGCCGGCCGCGAGCCGCGCAGCGCCACGCCGTTCGACCTGGGCTTCGCGCTCGGCCCGCGCCTGAACGCGGCCGGACGCTTGCAGGATATGTCGCTCGGGATCGAATGCCTGATTACCGACGACGAAGGCCGCGCCTGGGCGCTGGCGCAGCAGCTCAACGACATCAACCTGCAACGCCGCGAAATCGAGGCCGAGATGCAGGATACGGCCTTGCTGCACCTGGACGAATTCGAGCCGGCCGCCAGCAGCACCATCAGCGTGTTCGACGCCTCGTGGCACCAGGGCGTGATCGGCATCGTCGCCTCGCGCCTGAAAGAAAAATTCTTCCGGCCGACGATCACCTTCGCGCCCGGCGCCGATGGCTGGATCAAGGGGTCGGGCCGTTCGATACCGGGCTTCCACCTGCGCGACGCGCTGGACCTGGTGTCGAAACGGGCGCCCAGTTTGATCGACAAGTTCGGCGGCCACGCGATGGCGGCCGGGCTGACGATACGCGCCGACGCCTTCGACGCTTTCTCGGCGGCGTTTGAAGCGGTGGGCCGCGCGTGGCTGACCGAGAAGCAGCTCGAACGCGTGATCGAAACCGACGGGCCGCTGGAAGACGCCTACTACACCACCGACTTCATCACGCTGATGGATGGCCAGGTGTGGGGCCAGGGCTTCGCGCCGCCGGTGTTTTGCGACGAGTTCCGCGTCGTCAGCCAGCGCATATTAAAAGAGCGCCACCTCAAGCTGCTGCTGGAAAAGAACGGCACGCGCTACGACGCCATCTGGTTCGGCCACGTCGACGCGCTGGGCGACCGCGCGCGCGTCGCCTTCCGGCTCGACGCCAATGAATACAACGGCGTCACCAAGGTGCAGCTGATGGTGGAGCACGCGGAAGCGGCGTAACCGGAGCCGCCTAGCCGGCGCGGCTTGGGCGCCATCGGGCCGCCGGTTTTTTACTGCGGCTTCTGGCAGTCGCAGACTTCGTTCCCGCCGTCGAACACGATACGCCATTTGCCCGGCGCTTCCAGGCGCCAGATCGAACTGAAATGGGCGATCAGTTTTCCGCTCGCGTCGTACACCGGGCCGGCGGTGCTGGCCAGCGTGCCGGAGGCCAGGACTTCGACCCGATCCGGCGTCCAGAAAAACGGCGCCTCCGGTTTGACGAAGAAGCGCTTCCACACATTCGCAATCGCGTCCTTGCCGCGCAAGGGCTGCTCGCCGCCGGAAAAAATCGCCTCGTCCGAGATGAAGGAAACGAAGGCCTCGAAATCGCGCGCCTTCATCGCGGCCGCGAAGGCGCGCTCCGTGTCGCCGACCTGTTGCTGCAATTGAGCGCTGGCCGGCGGCGGCGCCGTGGCGCAGGCCGCGGTCAACGCCAAAACCATCGCTGCGCAAATGCTGAAGATTTTCATCGCTGCTCCCTCAAATTGTGGATTTCGTCCTGAACCCGGCATGGCCATCAACGATAATGCATGAATAAGTGGCTGGGAAGCCGGGAGCGAAAAAAAACCGCGCCCCTCGCGGGACGCGGCTCTGCTCTTTCCTTCCCCGCTGCGCTTATTTGCTACCCTGACTTCCCACCCTTACCTGGCGCCGATCGTGCGCCGGCGTTCCGCCCTGGCCGTCGCCGGCGTGACATCGCGCGTATCGATATTGATTTCGGTGACCGACAGGGCGCGGCCGTCCTGGTTCAGCAACTGCACGCCGCCCAGGTAGTGCTTGCCCTGCTCCAGGCCGGTCCAGCTGATGCCGACGTCGGCCGTGCCGCCCTGCTTCACCGAAGCCGGCACGTTCAGTTTCACGCTGCCCTTGGTGTCTTTGGGAATCGCGGTGGCGTAAGACAGGGTGAAATTGGTGCTGACGCCGTTCTTCACCTTGTAGCCCAACACGCAGACCTTGACCACGCCCATGTTCGGCGAAATCAGCGCCAGGCTTTCGTTCGAGCCTTCATGGCCGCTGTAGGCGATCAGGTTGTTGCTTTGATCGAGCAGGGCCAGGTCCAGGTCGTCATCGGCGCCGCCATCGGTGTCGCGGTTCGATATTTCAAAGCGCGCGATCGTGGTCTTGTTGGGAATGCCCAGCGTGACCGCCTTGACGCCGGGGCCGCGCGCAACGCAGGCCCGCACCACGGCATCCTGCGATTCGAGCGAGCCCGGCGCGGCCTGGGTCACGGTCTGCGCCAGCCGCGTGTATTCACGCATGCCGCCGCGCACCGCGCTGAGCTTGCCGTCGAAGCCGGTCTGCACTTCCAGGTCGCGGCTGCCGCTGGTGGTGGTGGCCGAGACCAGCGCGGGCGCTTCGACGCCGGCGTTGTAGCGCGCCTGCAGCGGGCTGCGCACCTTGTGTTCGCCGTCGCTCCACACCAGCTCGCCCAGACTCCACACGGTGTCGGCCGCGCTGGTGCGCAGCAGGCTCAGTTTGTAGCTCTGGGTTTCGCCCGGGTCCAGCTGCAGCGTCGCCGGCGTGACCGCGACGTCGAAACCGTCCAGGGTGACGCTGGCGTTGTAGATCGCCGTCTTGTCGCCGACGTTGGTCACGCTGCGGCTGACGGTCTGGTTGCCGACCACGCCCGGCAGCGAAATCGAGGCCAGGTTCAGCGCATAGCCTTTCAGGGCGCCGAGGCCGCAATCGCCGCTCGCGCCGGTGATGTCGCACAGGTATTTCTGGTAGTCGGCGGCGGCGATGTCATAGACCAGGCCGGGGTCGGCGGCGCCGTTCGGCTGCACCAGTCCGGCGCCCTGGCCCCATGCCAGCGTGCCGTCCTGGTCGCCGGTCAGCGCGGTCGGCAGCACCGAGCGGGTGGTGGTCATCAGCGCCGATTTGACGGCGGCCGGCGACCAGCCGGGATGGCGTTGCTTGAGCAGCGCGGCCAGACCGGCCACGTGCGGCGTCGCCATCGACGTGCCCGACATATAGGCCGACTGGCTGTAGGCGGGCGCGTTGCCGGCGACGACGGCGCCGCGCTGGGCGCCGCTCAGGCTGGGCGCGATGCCGGCCAGGATGTCCACGCCCGGCGCCGCCAAGTCCGGTTTCAATACGCCGGGGTCGAACATATTCGGGCCGCGCGAGGAAAAGTCGGCCAGCACCGGGCCGGTCATCGGCGTGAGCGCGCTGGTCGACAGCGCGGCGGTGGCGCCGGGACCGGCGGCGTAGGAGGCGACGGTCGCGCCGTCGGTCTGGTTGACGTGGATGGTCGGCACATTGTAGATGTCGACCACGGTGCCGTTGCCATCGTCGAGCAAGATCATGCCGATGCCGCCGGCGGTCTTGACGGCGTTGGCCTTGTCGACGCGGGCGTTGTTGCCGCGCTGGCAGGCGACGATTTTGCCGGCCACCTTGGCAGGATCGAGCTGGGCCACGGGATGGGCGCCGGCCACGTCGTCCTCCAGCCGGTAGCACAGCGCGGCCTGGGAGGCGTCGGCGCCCGGCGCGACGGCGTCGGCGGCCAGGACGATGGCGGTCTTGGGCAGGGCGAAGGCGTCGAGCGAGGCGCCGGTGAATTGCTGGCCATTGCCCAGCGTGACGGTGGCGGTGTGGGTCTTGTCATGGGTGGCGGCGGCCACCGTCGCCATCCACGGGCTGATGTGGGAAACGGCGTCGACGGGGCCGGAATTGCCGCCGGCGGCGGACACGAAGACGCCGGCTTCGACGGCGTGGCGGAAGGCTTGTTCGACCGGGTCGAGCGGACTTTCGCCGCCGCTGATCGAATAGCTCAGCACGTCGACGCCGTCGCTCACGGCGGCCTCGATGGCGGCCACGCTGTCGCTGTTGTAGCAGGTGTTGCTGACGCCGGTGTCGCTGGTCTGGTTGTCGTTGTAGCTCCAGCAAATCTTGTACATGGCCAGGCGGGCGCGCGGCGCCATGCCGTTGCGTATGCCCAGCGAGTCGCCGTTGAAGGCCAGCGCCGGCACGTTGCCGTTGCCGGCCGCGGTGGACGAGGTGTGGGTGCCGTGGCCGCCGTCGCCGGACGGCGCCGACAAGGAGTCGCGCGGCGAGTGGAATTCGCTCCAGTGGATCACGCTGCCGCTGGCGCGGAAGCCGTCGTCGAAATAGCGCGCGCCGATCAGCTTGTTGTTGCAGTTGGCGGCCGTGAAGCCTTCGCCGGTCTGGCACACGCCCTTCCAGCGCGTCGGCGCCGGTCCGTAGGCCAGGGTGGCGGCGCTGTCCAGGGTCGGCTGGCCCTTGCCGTCGACGTGGTCGGCATAGGACAGGTTTTCCGGCCAGATGCCGGTATCGATCACGCCGACGATGATGTCTTCGCCCGCGTGCTCCTTGCCGCCCAGCTGCTCCCACAGGCCGCCCGGCGCATCCAGGCCGAGGAAGGTCGGAGTGTAGTTGGTGACCACGTGCTGGCGCTCGTCCGGCGTGATGGTGACGGCCTTGCCGCTGGCCTTGAGCAGGCGCACTTCCGCGTCGGTCAAAAGGGCGGCGAAGCCGTTGAACACCACCTGGTACTGGCGCGTGATCTTGGCGGCCGGCAGCAGCGCCTTGGCCAGGTCTTGCTGGGTGCTGAGGTAGCCGCGGTACTGGCGCGCGGCGACGCTGGCCAGGTCGAGGCGCTGTCCGGCGGCGGCCTTGGTGGCGCGCATGCCGCTGACGCTGCCGCTGTAGGCGGCCAGCGGCTGGTCGGCCAGTTGCACGATGTAAGCGCGGCGCAGGTCGTCGGCGCGGGCGGGCTGGACCGCCGCCAACAGCGGCATCGCGGCCATCAGCAGCAGGGTGAGGCGGCGGTTTTTCAGTGCTTTAATCGTGACCAAGATAGCGCTCCCATTCAAAGGTTAACGTTGTTTTTGCTCTAAAATAATGTAAAAAACTATAGCAAGTAAACCAAGTAAATAGACAAACATTTAATCCTATGACTTGCATAGTGAAAAAAATACAACGGTAAAAAATCATTTTTTCTGGCAATTTTATTGCCAAATACTTATGTTTATTTTGCGACTTTCATAGTGAAAAATGACACAATTCCGCATGTTTTTGGAGGCGAAAATTTTACCGGTCGTAAAAATAATAAATATGCAAGCCGGTGGACGAATGCCATCGCGCTGTGCATACTTGGTTACTTGTCAACTCAGGGGAGGACCCATGAAACTTGCACTTAAAGCACTGGCAGCTGCTTGCCTGGCCACCGCGGGGGCGCCGGCTTTTGCCGACGCATATGGTAGCGCTACCTTCGGCAATATTTCCTACACATTGATCGACCTGAATCCCAACGACGGTGTCGCAGCCAGCATTTCCTTCCTGCCGAGTTCAAAAAAATATGCCTCCGGCGCGGCCATCGGCGGCGAGGTTCAGACCGGAGTGATCAATGGTGACGAGCCGGGCAATCAGGACACCATCTTTCTAACCATGGGCGCCTGGCAGAACTCCAGCATCAGCCGCACCGAACACACCGATCTGTCGTCGGTGTCGGCCAGCGTGACCGGCTCGTCCACCGGCGTGGGCTTCAGCGCGCTCAGCGTGTCCGGCAGCGCGCTCAGCTCGGCCGCGCGCAGCTCGGACTTCCTGGGCCACGCCGATGTGCCAAGTAATGGCGGCCTGGACTTCATCCTCAGCGCCAACACCGAAGTGGTGTTCTCGGCCTACGCTTCCATGAGCGCCAACACCACCATCGGCCATGTCCACGGTTCACCGGACGGCGAAAGCGCTTCGGCCCTGATGACGCTGGAGGCGGCCGGCCTGGGCGCCGACGGCGTCACGGTGCTGGACGACCGCGAGCAGCACGGCGTTTCCGTGGCCTACACCCTGGGCCATCCAGCCGGCGGCGGCACCGACAGCTGGAGCGGCCTGCTGTCGTCCAGTTTCAGCAACGTGGGCAATCACGCCACCGCCGGCCAGTTTTATGCGGGCGCCACCATCAGCGGCCAGTCGATACTCGCCGCGGTGCCGGAACCATCGACCTACGGCATGTTGCTGGGCGGCATGACCTTGCTGGCCGCGCTGGCACGCCGCAACCGTACAGCGCAGCGTCGCGATCAATAACCATTGCTTTCCATAGGAGAATTTATGAAGCGCTTTGTCATGCATACTCTGGCGGCGGCCTGCCTGGCTGCCGCGGTCGGACCGGTGTTCGCGAACGCGAACAGCAGCGTCGGCCTCAACAACCTGGTCATCACGGTGGCCGCCCTCAATCCCACCGACGGCTCGACGCCCTCGCTGACGTTCGACCCGATCACGTCCTACGAGCGTATCGAAAACTCCAGCTACGGCGACCCCTATCAAGGCACCATCATCAACCGCTACTCGACTCCGCAACAGTCGCTGTTGGCCTACCAGGTCAATGGCGACTGGTCGTCGTCGGGCGCCAGCATCCTGAGGGCCAACAACGCCGCCGGCTTTAGCGCGGTGTCGGCGCAAGGCGTGGCCGGCAGCGGCCTCGATGGTTATGGCTCCTTCCACGTCGCCGCCGACGTCAATCAATACCTGACCAGCTTCACCTTGTCGGCCCATAGCGAGGTGACCTTCACCGTCGATGCGGCGATGCAAACCAAGACCACCATGGGCTATAACCTGGACGCCGACCAGGGCGAGTACGCCTATACCCACGCGGTGCTCAACGTGTTTGGCCAGATCGGTGACGTCTACGAGAACGATCTGGACGAACATATGCTCGATTCGACCTACTACGTGCGTGACGACAATACCACCACGGGCGTCAGCGACAGCTGGAACGGAAAGCTGTCGATCACGTACGTCAATTGGGGTTCGACCGCAACGACCGCGCAGTTGCAGACCTACGTCGTGGCCGATGGCCAATCGGCGACCTGGGATGGCGTGACCCCGGTGCCGGAACCGGAAACCTACGCGATGATGTTGGGTGGCCTGGCGCTGATCGGCGTGCTGGGCCGCCGCAGCCGCCGGCGCGCCGCCAAGGCTTGATGCATCCACCCGGCCCCTGTTCGCCAGGGTGCCGGGCCAGCGGCATCGAGCGCGCTGTTTCAGGATAAAAGCGAGCGGCCCGGTTTGCGCCCTGGCAGTCAGTGCGCCGCCGTGGACGCTTTCAAAAACACGAAGAACGCGAATACAACCTCAATCAAGCCACCGAGTCCCGCGGCGACGGCGGGCGGAAACGCCAGGAAGAAGGCGCAACTTCCACCGGCAATCAGGCTCACTCCCATCGTCCAGAACACCGGCCTGCCATACGCACTGGCAAAGATCAGGTAGCGACTGCCTATCGTCGCCATCATCGCTGGAAAAAATAAGGCCGGCGCCAAAAGGAAAAGACCATAGGCCATTGCGCAGCCGAGGATCAGCCATATCGTCGATGCCATGACCAGCTGGTTCAGTGCATTGGCTTTGCCGGTCCGCGCTGGTCGCCCTATCGCCTTGGTCACTATGACGCTGATTGGATAAATGAGCGCGCCGCCTATGAGCAAGGTCCACACCGACAGGCGCATCCCAAGCAGATGGCACACCAGCGCGGCGGCGATCCAAACCAGGCCGGATACGAGAATGCCGGGGGCGCCGTCGAAGTACGCGTGGCGCATCTCTTTTTGCTGATCTTCGGATAGCGATAGTTTCATCAATTCTTCCCGCGGTTGAGATACCGGAATTATAAAATAATTAATCCGCCGCGCGCTGAAGCGATGGATCGCCATTCAATGCGAACGGCAGCGCCCTCGCCCACCGGTTGGAGGACAGCGAAAACGTCAGCGCGCGCACGTAGTGGTACCACCCAGCCGGCACATACAGCAGGTCGGCGGGATGGACGATGCATTCGATCATCGATGCCGCGCGCGCCAGCGGGAAGCGGTCGAAATCCGGCGCTTCGGGATTGAACGGCGAACCAAACAGAATCGCGTTCGCTTCCTTGGGATAGAGGAATTCGTCGTGGTGCGGCGGCGACAGGAAGATGCGCTTGCTGCCCCATATCTGCGCGAAGATATTATCGTCATAGTCGCAATGCAGCGGCGTGACCGTGCCGGCGGGGCCCAGCCAAAAGCGCGGCGGTCCCATTTTGTCGAAATAGGTGGGCCAGTGACACAGGCCGTTCAATTCGCGCAGTTCCAGATTGCCCAGATACGGCGGCAGGTCTAGCGTGCCGCCGGCGACCAGTTCCAGATACTCCTGCATGGACATATCCTGCATGGCGCGGTCGGGCGCGAACGCCGTGTTGATATAGTCGCCGACGCGCGCGCGCACGGGCAAGTGGCTGAAGCGCTCGCGCAGCGTTTGCGGCGTGAGCGCCGACAGCGGCCAGCGGCCGACCACGCCGCTGCTCAGAAAAGGCAGACCTTGGGCGGCGCGGGTCCGGAATGCGGCGGCATCGAGCGCGCCCAGGCGCGGCACCTCGGCAATGACGGGCAGGCCGCGGCCGACGCGCTTGATCGCGTCCCGCATGGCCTGTATCGACGTCACGCCGCGTACCTGCGCATCCTTTTGCTCGCGCGCCAGCTTCCTGGCGACGGCGTCCTCGGGCGACGCGAACTGCGACGCCGGCCGGGGCGGCAACCGTGGCGCGCCGCGCCCTTGCGACTCTTGCGCCAACTCTTGCGGCAACTCTTGATCGCGCGCCGCCGATTCCTTCTCTCTCAATCTATCCCCTTGCCTGGGGCGCAAGCGGCCCCGAATTGAATCACACTCCACTGCGAGCCGCGATTTTAACCTGTCCGGCGCCGCATCCGCACGCACCGATTTCGGCGCACGCTTGAAATGATTGTGAAATCGGAGTATAAATACTCCATAAACGGAGGAATCATGAATCTCACCTACGCCTATCCCAAGAGCCGCTTCGAGCCGACCGTGCTGGTGGACCTGAACGCCAAGGCCGAGCGCGAGCGCCTGTCCAAGTCGGCGCTGAAGGGCTTCTTCAAGCTGGCCGCCGCCTGGAAACTGCGCGACGACGATGCGCGCGAACTGCTGGGCGGCCTGTCGAGCAGCGCCTATTACGACTGGAAAAAGCATCCCGAGCGCGTGCTGGAAGTGGACCGCATCACGCGCATCTCCTACCTGCTGGGCATCTACAAGGCGCTGCACATCCTGTACGGCGACCAGCTGGCCGACGAGTGGGTCAGCCTGCCCAATACCAATGCCATCTTCGGCGGCCGCACGCCGCTGTCGGCGATGCTGGGCGGCGGCCTGCTGGCGATGCAAACCGTGCGCAAGCTGCTCGACGCGCGCCGCGGAGGCCTGTAATTGGCCGGCCAGCTTCTGCTGCCGATCACGCAGCTGCGCCAGTTCGACACCTGCCGCCTGCTGCCGTCGCGCTTTGCCGATGTCGAAGATTCGGTGCTGGCGCCGCTGGCGGCCGACGACGCCGAGTTGCAAGACCTGTTCGACCTCGATAACGCGACCAACGCACGGCTGCTGGCGCAGAACGGCGGCGCGGCTGGCATCGGCGTCGACGAGCTGGTGTTCGGCGTGCCGCATTTCCGCATCATCAACGCCGCCTTTACCTACGCCCGCCCCGAGGGCAGCCGCTTCAACGACGGCGAGCGCGGCGCGTGGTACTGCGCCTTCGACGCGCCGACGGCGCTGGCCGAAATCGTGTTCCACAAGACGGTCGAATACGCGGAGATCGGGCGCTACGACGACAGCGTCACCTACCAGCTGATGCTGGCCGATTTCACGGCGCCGTTCCACGACCTGCGCGGCCAGGAACGCTACCGCGACTGCCTCGATGCGGGCAGCTACGTCCATGCGCAGCGGCTGGCGGCGCGGCTGCTGGAGGCCGGATCGATGGGAGTGATTTTCCCCAGCGTGCGGCGGGCCGGCGGCACCAATCTGGCGTGCTTCCGGCCTGCGCTGGTGGGCAATGTCCGCAAGGGCGATGCTTATCGCCTGAGCTGGAGCGGCACGCCCGAGCCGCGCATTGAAATTATATAAACAATATAAATTATATCAATCGGGGCGGCGCGGGCCGGGTCGCCAAGGCGGCGCCGATCGGCTACCATACGCGTTTCGCCCCTATTCTTTTACGCTGTATGCAAACCAAACCTGAAAACGATACCGAACTGCGCCTCAAAGTGAACCGCGAAACCGCGCGGTTGCCGTGGAGCGAACTGATTAAGCATTTCGCCGCCGGCAACGTGGTGTGGATCGCCGACACGCTCGACCTGGTCGACGTGGCGGTGCGCATTTCGCACGACGACAAGGCCAGCATCGGCCAGTGGATGGCCGCCGGCCAGCTGGCCGCCGTGTCGGACCGGCAGGCGCAGGACTGGCTGGCGGCCGATGCCACGCTGTGGGCGGCCGTGGTCAGTCCGTTTATTCTGGTGCAGCAGGAAAAGGCCGTGCGCCAGTAAATCCGCCGGCGCAAATGAAAAGCCCCGCTACTTCGACGGTAGCGGGGCTTTTTTTGGGCGCATCAAACTCAGGCCTTGACGTGCTCCACGTGGCCGGAGCCGGAGCCAGCTTCGTGCTCCGGCACCGGCGTGGCGGCCTTGTGCTCGCTGGCCAGGAACAGATACATGGCCGGCACCAGGAACAGCGTGAACAGCGTGCCTATCGACAGGCCGGTGAAGATCACCAGGCCCATGGCGTGGCGCCCGGCCGCGCCGGCGCCCGAGGCGACCACCAGCGGCACCACGCCGAACACCATGGCCGCCGTCGTCATCAAAATCGGACGCAGACGGGTGCCGGCCGCGATTTCGATGGCTTCGCGCTTGTTCTTGCCGGCCGCGCGCTGGTGATTGGCCACTTCGACGATCAAAATGCCGTGCTTGGA
This sequence comes from Rugamonas sp., assembly GCF_025354735.1. GTDB lineage: Bacteria > Pseudomonadota > Gammaproteobacteria > Burkholderiales > Burkholderiaceae_D > Rugamonas. The sequence goes on along the minus strand of NZ_JANXMI010000300.1, from coordinate 8,039 downwards.
AATGAGCCCCATCAGCGTCACCAGTCCCACCTGCGTGTAAATATTTTGCGAGGCGAAGCCGAGGAAGATGAAAATAAAGGCACCGAACAGCGCCAGCGGCACCGACACCAGGATCACGATGGGGTCGCGGAAGCTCTCGAACTGCGCCGCCAGCGCCAGGAACACGATGATGACGGCGAAGGCCATCGTCACCAAAAAGCCGCCCGACTCCTGCATGAACACGCGCGACTGGCCCGAGTAGTCGACCGTGTAGCCGCTAGGTGCCACCTGCTTGAGCGTGTCGCGCAGGTATTGCAGGATCTCGCCCTGCGAGGCGCCCGTCACGCCCGAGATGGTGGCCGAGTTCAGCTGCTGGAAGCGGGTGATCGATTCCGGCACGGTGCTGTACTTCAGGCTGGCGACCGTGCTGGCCGGTATCATGGCGCCGCCCGGCGTGCGGATGTAAAAGTCCAGCACGTCGGCCGGGTTGAGGCGGTCGACCTGCTGCACCTGCGGAATCACCTTGTAGGAACGGCCGGCAATCGAGAAGTAATTGACGTAGCCGCCGCCCAGCGCCGCGCCCATGGCGTTGCCGAAGTCTTGCTGCGTCAGGCCCAGGGTGGCCAGCTTGTCACGGTCGACCTCGACGCGCGCCTGCGGCGAATCGACTTTCAGGTCGACGTCAGCGAAGTAGAATTTATTCTCGGCCCTGGCCTTGTCGATCACCTGCTGCACCACCGTGTTCAAATTCTCGAACGGTTCGGTGGTGGTGATGACGAACTGCACCGGCAAGCCGGACGTGCCCGGCAGCGGCGGGAACTGGAAGGCGGCGATGCGGGCGCCGGCGATGGTGTTCCACTTCGCCTGCAATTCCGTCTGCACCTGCTTGGCCGAGCGCGTGCGCTGGTCCCAGGGCTTGAGCAGCACGCCGCCGATGCCGGCATTCACCGACGGCACGCCGGTGATCTGGAACATCTGCTGGTATTCCGGCATCGAGCGGCCGATGTCGAACACTTGCTTGGCGTAGGTCTGCATCTGGTCCGACGTCGCCGTCGGCGCGCCCACCACCTGCGACAGCACCAGGCCCTGGTCTTCCTCCGGCGCCAGTTCCGACTGCGACATCTTGAACATCAGGCCCAGCACGAGGAACAGGATCAGGCCCATGACGAGCAGCACGGGATAGGTGTTGAGCAGGCTGTGCAGCAGGCGCAGATAGCCGCTGTGGACCTTGTCAAACACGCGGTCGATGGCCTTGACGAACTTGCCCTCGTCCTGGCTGGCGCGGAAGAAGCGCGCGCACATCATCGGCGACAGCGTCAGCGCGACGATGCCCGACACGGCCACGGCGCCGGCCAGCGTGAACGCGAACTCGGTGAACAGCGCGCCCGTCAAGCCGCCCTGGAAGCCGATCGGCACGTAAACGGCGATCAGCACGACCGTCATCGCCAGGATCGGGCTGCCCAGTTCGCGCGCGGCCTGGATCGCGGCGTCGTAGGGCTTCATGCCCTCCTTCATGTGGCGGTCGACGTTTTCGACGACGATGATGGCATCGTCGACGACCAGGCCGATGGCCAGCACGATGGCCAGCAGGGTCAGCAGGTTGATCGAATAGCCAAGCACCAGCATCACGAAGAAGGTGCCGATCAGCGACAGCGGCATGGCGATCACCGGCACGATCACGGCGCGGAAGCTGCCCAGGAACAGGAAGATGACGATGGTGACGATGACCAGCGCCTCCACCAGCGTCTTGATGACTTCTCTGATGGAAGTGTTGATGAACTCGGTCGAGTCGTAGACGATCTGGCCCGTCAAGCCGTTCGGCAGCTGCTCGCGGATGGGCGGGAAAGCCACCCGCACGCGCTTGGCGACGTCGAGGATGTTGGCCTCCGGCGCCACCTTGATGCCGATGAACACCGAGCGCACGCCGCTGAAGGCGACGTTGAAGTCATAGTTCTCGGAGCCCAGCGTGACGTTGGCGATGTCTTCCAGGTGGACGATGGCGCCGCCGACCTGCTTGACGGCCAGCTGCTTGAACTCCTCGACGGTGTGCAGGTCGGTGCCGGCCGTCAGCGTGACGCTGACCATCTGGCCCTTGGACTGGCCCAGGCCGGTCAGGTAATTGTTCTGCGCCAGCGCGGCGCTGACGTCGGCGGCGGTGACGCCCTGGGCCGCCATCTTGCCGGCGTCCAGCCAGGCGCGCAGCGCGAACTGGCGCGCGCCCAGCAACTCGGCCGTCTGCACGCCCTCGATGGAATCGAGCTTCGGCTTCACGACGCGCAGCAGGAAGTCGGTGACGTTGTTGGTCGGCAGCGTGTCGCTGTAGAAGCCGAGGTACATGGCATCCGTGGTCTGGCCGGTCTGCACCGTCAGCACCGGCTGCTGGGCCGCCTGCGGCAACTGGTTCTTGACGGCGTTGACCTGGGTGGTGATTTCGGTCAGCGCGCGGTTCGAGTCGTAGTTCAGGCGCAAGGTGGCGGTGATGGTCGACACGCCGCTGTTGCTCGACGACGAGAGATAGTCGATGCCCTGCGCCTGCGCGATGGACGATTCGAGCGGTTGCGTGATGAAGCCGGCCACGGTTTGGGCGTCGGCGCCGTAGTAGGTGGTCGAGATGGTGACGACCGCGTTCTGCGTGCGCGGGTACTGGTTGATCGGCAGGCTGAACAGCGAGCGCAAGCCCAGCACCACGATCAGCAGGCTGACCACGGAGGCCAGCACCGGTCGCTTGATGAAGATATCGGTAAAGTTCATGGCGCTTCCTTAGTGTTCCTGAGGAGTCGGATTCGGGCTGTTTTGCGGCTGCACCTTGTTGTCGACGATGACGGGGGTGTTGTTCTTCAGTTTCAGCTGGCCGCTGGTGACGACCATCTGGCCCTCCTTGAGCCCCGTCAGCACGGCCACCTGGTCGCCGCGCGTGGCGCCGGTGGTCACGAACAGTTGCTGCGCGATCAGCTGGCCATGGCCCTGGGCGTCGCGCGGCGCGTCCTTGGCCGTCGATTCATTGAGCACGAACACGGTCGAGCCGTAGGGGTTGTAGGTGATGGCCGTCTGCGGCAAGGTCAGGAAGCGCTTCTGGCCGCCCTGGTCCAGGCTGACGTTGGCGAACATGCCCGGCAGCAGCTGGCGCTTGGGGTTCGGCACCGTCGCCTCGACCTGCACGTTGCGGGTGGCGGCGTCGATCTTCGGGCTGATGGAGGTGACCTTGGCCGCGAAGGCCACGCCGGGGAAGGCGTCGGCCGTCACGCTCAGCTTCTGGCCCACCGACAATTGCGCCAGCTGTTTTTGCGGAATGAAGAAGTCGACGTAGACGGTGTCGATGGTTTGCAGCGTCACCAGCTTGTCGCCGGGATTGACGTACTGGCCGGGATTGATGGTGGTGATGCCGAGCTTGCCGGCGAACGGCGCCCGCAAGGTTTTCTTGTCGACCAGCGCCTGCTGCTGCGCCACCAGCGCCTTGCGGCTTTTCAGGTCCGCGACGTCGTTGTCGAGCTGGGCCTGGCTGATGGCTTCGGCGGCGAACTGCTGCTTGTCGCGCGCCAGCACCGTGCCGGACAGGTCGGCCGCCGCCTGCAAGGCGTGCAACTGGGCCAGGTCGGCATCGGCGTTCATCTCGAACAGCACTTCGCCGGCCTTGACGTCGTCGCCCGACTTGAATTTCACCGTGCGCACCAGGCCCGAGATTTCGCTGGTGACATCGACGCCGCGCACCGGCGCCAGCGTGCCCACGGACGTGAGCTGCGGCTGCCATGCCAGCGTCTCGGCCTTGGCGGCCGTGACGGTCTGGGCGCCCGGCTTGGGCGAGCTGGCGATCAGCGCCTTGATCTGCAAATATTTGCCGAACGCCAGGACGGCGATCAGCACTACGACACAACCCACCATGATGAGCATACGCTTGGTCATGAAACTGTCTCCTGCGGTTTTTGATTCGGATTCATAAGCTGAATTGACCGAATTGACTGAATTAACTAAGCGGCGGTCAGCGGGCGAGCGGCGCGGCCTGGGCATCGGCCGACACTTCGGCCCGCACATCGGCCGGCGCCAGCGCGCCCCGGTTCCACCAGCCGCCGCCGAGCGCCTGGAACAGCGCGGCCGTGTCGGCATAGCGCGCCGCCTGCGCCTGCACCAGGGTGATGTGGGTCTGCTGATAGACGCGCTCGGCGTCGAGCAGGCTCAGGTTGCTGATCGCGCCCAATTTGTACTGCGACGTCGCCAGCGCCAGCGATTGCGACGCCAGCGACTCGGCCTCGGCCTGCGCCTTCAGCGTGCTGGCGTCGGATTCGAGCGCGCGCAGCGTGTCGGCCACGTTCTGGAACGCGCCCAGCAGCGTGCCGCGGTACTGCGCGGCCGCCTCGTCGTAGGCCGCCTCGGCCGCGTGCTTTTTGGCCGTCAGCGCGCCGCCGTTGAAGATGGGCTGCGTGATGCCGGCGCCCAGGCTCCAGATCACGCTGCTGGACTTGAAGACGTCGGCCGGCGTCAGAGCCGACGAGCCGTAGCTGCCGCTGAGCGTGAATTGCGGATACTGGTTGGCCGTCGCCACGCCGACCAGCGCGCTGGCCTGGTGCAACAGCTCTTCGCTGGCGCGCACGTCGGGCCGCTGGCGCAGCAGCGCCGACGGCAGCGACACCGGCAACTGCTCCGGCAAGGTCAAGGCGTCGAGCTGGAATTCGGGCAGACCGGCTTCGCTCGGCAAGCGACCCACCAACACCGACAGTTGATGACGCGTCTGCGCCAGCGCCTTTTCCAGCGGCGGCACGGTGGCCTGCGTCTGCGCCAGCTGGGTGCGCTGGGTCAGCACGGTCGTGCGCGCGATGGCACCGAAGCTGAATTGCTTGTCGATCAGCGCGGTCTGCCGCGTCAGCGCGTCCAGTACTTCCCGCGTCGCCTTGAGCTGGGCGCGCAGCGAGGCCTCGCGGATCGCCGTCGTGACGACGTTGGCCGTCAGCGCCAGATAGGTCGCTTCGACCTGCATGCGCTGATAGTCGACCTGGGCCTGCGCGCCTTCGAGCGTGCGCCGCGTGACGCCGAACACGTCCGGCGCATACGACACGTTGACCGAGGCGTTGTACAGATTGAAGACGCTGCCGCCGGGCTGGCCCGTGGTCAGCACGGACGCGCGCTCGCGCTGGGCGCCGAGCGCGGCGTTGACGGCCGGATAGGCCAGCGTGCCGGCCTCGGCCTTGTAGTTTTCCTGCGCCTGCCGCAGCGACGCTTGCGCCGCCGCCATCGTCGGGCTCTGCGTCAACGCGGCGCGGATCAGCTGATCGAGCGCCGGCGATTGGAACATCGACCACCACTGGGCCGGAATATCCTGGCCCGGCGCGAAGCGCTGAACGGCGCCGCCGATGCCGGGCGCGGACACGGTCTGGGCCGGCATCGGCGTCGGGGTGTAGCTGGCGTCGGCGGCGCCGGCGGGCGCGGCCGGCGTTTTAAAGTTGGGACCGAGGGCGCAGCCGGCCAGCCCCAACCCGAAGGCGGCGACGACGCCGGCCTGGCGCGCCAGCCGCTGGAGCGGCGGCGCCGACTGCGGCGACAACGGTGTGCGGTTCTGATTTTTCAATTGACAGACTCCTGCTGGACAAAAAGGCAAAGGCCGTTCACATTTCTTGCTGAACAGAGAGTCAATTATATTGAGAAAGCGCTGGAAATTGAGATTTTTCGCTAACTTTTTCCGCTTATTTTTCAATAAAATTTATTTTATAGTAACTTTTATATACAAAGTAACCGGAAGGAGATTGACAATAAAGACTATAGGTGGGTGAGTTTGGCGCGACGCTCGCGTCAAACCATCGTCCAGGCGCGTGGCCATTATTCCTGTAATAACACCGTCGCGCCGCGCGATACGGCGCCCGCCACCGCCAGCGCATCCCAATTGGTCAGGCGGATGCAGCCATGCGACTGCGTCTTGCCGATATTGCCCGGCTCCGGCGTGCCGTGGATGCCGTAATGCTTTTTGCTCAGCTCTATCCACACCACGCCGACCGGATTGTTCGGCCCGGCCGGAATGCGCGCCTTGGCCTCGCCCGGCTTGGCGTCCCAGAACAGTTTGGGATTGAACTGATAGACCGGATCGCGGGCGACGCCCATCACCTTCCACTGGCCGACCGGCAAGGGATCGTGGGCGCTGCCTGTGCTGGCCGGAAACTGGGCGAAGGGCGTGCCGCTGCCGTCGAGCAAGGTCAGCGTGCCGTCGGCGCGGCCGACCAGGATGGTGGCCGCCTTCGGCAGCGGCGCGGCGGCGATATTGGGCACCAGGATGTGCTCCCCCGCCCGGTTCAGCGTCATGCCGGGATTCAAGCTGCGTAACAACGCCGGACTGCTGTGGAATTTTTCGCCCAGCGCTTCGGCGGCATTGGCGTAACCCAGCCCGTCGAGCTTGGCCTTGGCCGCCATATTGGCCGGCATGGCGCGGTAGGGGCCGGCCGCGTCGCGCGCGCTGATGACATAGCTCGTCAGCAGCGGCGCCTGGTCGGCGGACAGGACGGCCCACGTGGCGGCATCGACCACGCCGCTGACGGGCAGCTGGCTCAGCTTCTGAAAACCGCTGATGGCCTGGCGCAGATTGCCGCCATAGTTGCCATCGATCTCGCCCGGTGAAAAGTGGGCGCGGTCCAGCAAGATGGCGGCGCGCAGCACATTGGCGCCACGGCTGTGCGGGCCGACCGGCCGCGCGCGCTGCGCGGGACTGAGCTCATCGGGCGCCCGGGCCGGCGCCGTCGCCGCCGCAGCGCTGCCGCCACCCGCCATGGCCGCGATGGCCGCCATGGTTACTAAAAAAATATTCACACCACACTCTTTCTTGCACATCGACGAGCCGCATTCTATGCCAGCACTGTTGTGTTCGCCAACACGCTGTTTCGTTGCATGAAAACCACTAATATTCATTCCATCGGCAGAAAATATAATAAAAACAATTTATTTAGTAAAATGTACACAGGGCATGCGATAGTTGCTGGAAATAATATGTCATTACAAAATACAAATTGAAATTACCTTTGGGAAAATAATATGACCACTCTGATATACCGCTCCATCATGTCGATGATGCTGGCAGGCGCTACCCTCGCGGCCGGCGCCGCCCGGGCCGACGTCGTCGAATATGATTTCACGGCGTCGATATCCGCCGAGCGCCTGCTGGGACTGGACGGCATGTTCGCGCCCGTCACCACCAGCGCCCTGCCGGGCGACACCGTGTCGCTCGAGAGCATTATCATCGGCCATATGTACTACGACACATCGGCGTCGGCCTCGGCCGCCAGCCAGCTGCCCGCGCCGGCCTCCGGCAGCAGCCATTCCTACACCAGCACCATGGCCGGATTGCAGTTCTCGGTGCTGGGCAGCGCCGTCAATTACAGCAGCACGCCGGGCGCGCAAACCGGCCTGCTGGTGTGGGACAACGCCAGCACCATGATGGGCGCGGACGTGCTGGCCATGGCCACCGCCGCAACATCGGCCGGTGGCGTGAGCGCTACGGCCAGCATGAATTTGATCGACAACAGCGGCACCGCCTTGCAGGACACCCGGACGCCGGGCCAGCTGAACTTCGACGCTTTCGACACGCGCTATCTGACGGCCACCTGGATCACCGCCGACGGCCAGCACCTGATGATTACCGCGGACCTGACCTCGCTGACGCCATCGGACCCCGCGCCGGTGCCGGAACCGGCCAACGTCACCATGCTGCTGGCCGGTCTGGCCGGCCTGGGACTGGTGGCGCGCCGCCGCCGCGCCTGAACAATCAGGCGGCGCCGGGGTCCGCGCTCAATGGGCCTGGCCGCCGCCCAGATAGGCCGCGATCACCTTGGGATCGTTCTTCAGGCTCGCGGCCGGACCATGCACCGAGATGCTGCCGTTTTCCAGCACATAGCCGTAATCGGCCACATTCAGCGCCGCCGCCGCGAACTGCTCGACCAGCAGCATCGTCACGCCCTCCGCCTTCAGCCGAGTGATGATGCGGAACACTTCCTCGACCAGTATCGGCGCCAGTCCCATCGACGGTTCATCGAGCAGTATCACTTCCGGGTTGAGCATCACGGCGCGCGCCATCGCCAGCATCTGCTGCT
>NZ_JANXMI010000276.1 GCF_025354735.1 Rugamonas sp. | reverse complement strand
TCGGCACCGGCACGACGGCGGGCGGCACGGCGGCCGCTTGCTGCACTGTTTCAGCGACGGGAGTAGACTTGCAGGCGGCAAGCGCGAATGCGGCGAGGGCGATCAGGGTGAGACGTTTAGGATGCATGGGGAATCTGTAGGCGGGTGGTCGAGTCGGCTTTTGGCGCAGCAGATTGTAAACCAATTGATGGCGCCGCCCGTCCATGCGGTTCGCGCCCGCCGCCCTGCCCGCAAAATCGGCAGCGGCGACGACCGCCCACCGGAGCGCTCAAAGTATGGCAAGATTGCGCCATTCTATTTTCAGGAGACATAATATGCTGCGTCAAACAACCCCTGTGGCCATGGCCCTGGCAACGACCCTGACACTGGCCGGTTGCGCCAGCGGCGGCGGCCAGGCGCCGGCCGCCGACAACGGCCCGGTCCGCATCAAGCAGGTCGGCGTGCTGTCGCTGCTGGGTGACGACTTCCACATGGTCCGCCTCGGCCTGACCAACTTCGGCAACCTCGCCTACGACACCTCCGTTCCCGACTGGCAAATCGACCAGGTGGCGACGACGTCGGCGCTCAAGCTGCTGTCCGAAAACCACCGCATCACGTCGAAAGCCTTCGACAAGGCCGCGCTGAGCAAGGCGCAACTGCGCAACGACGACAGCGACCAGCTGTGGCAGGCCGCCCGCAGCCAGGGCCTGGACACCCTGATTATCGTGCGCCCCGCCGTCACCGAAAGCACGCGCAACTTCGTGGCCGGCGTCGGCCTGTACGAGCGCAAGATGTTCGGCGAGGGCGACCGCTGCGTCTACACCGCCTATATCGCCAGGGTCTACGACGTCGCCACCCGCAAGGAACTCGATTCCAACTGGGCCGGACCAAGTCCGTGCAAGGTCGGCGCCGATGGCGAAGTGCCGTTCAAGACCCATTTCAACGAATATACGACCGCCAATACGGACCTGATGCGCAAGCTGCTGGCCGAGCGCTTCGACGAGACGCTGGCCTACACTCTCGGCACGCTGAAATACGGCGCGCCCAAGCGCAGCAACGCGCCGGTCGCCAACGTGACGATGGGCACCACCACGGCGGCGGCGGCCACGACGACCAAGGATGGCAAGAAGGATGCGCCCCAGGACGAGAAAAAAGATGAAGAGCAGGACACGCTGACCAAGAGCACGCTGTGGAAATACCTGCCGGAGTTCAAGGCCCAGCGTTATTGATCGCTGACTGATCGGACGCGGCTCGGCAACGGCCGCGTACCGGGGTCGCGTGTGGCGGGGTCGCGCGCGTGTGGCGGGGTCAGACCACAGTGTCGCCGCCGCCGACTGAGCGCCGCCCTCGCGCCCTTCGCGCCCCTTGCCCCTTGCACTTGGGGCTCCTCAGCCCTTACCGCCTACCGCCTCTTGCGCGCTTACGGCGCGTTGCTCAGCAACAGCTCCGGCGGATTCGGTTGCTCCGGGGCGATGGCCGCTTTCGGCAGGCAGGCGATGAAGCTGCTGCCCTTGCCCGCTTCCGACTTGATCTGCAACACGCCGCCATGGCGCAGCAGCACGTGCTTGACGATGGCCAATCCCAGCCCGGTCCCCTGCGTTTCCCGCGAACGGCTCTTGTCGACGCGGTAGAAGCGCTCCGTCAGCCGCGAGATGTGCTCGGGGCTGATGCCGATGCCGGTGTCCTCCACCGTGAACTTGAGGCCGCTGACGCCCTCCTTCCACGTCAGGTGTATGGTGCCGCCGGCTGGCGTGTAGCGCACTGCGTTCGACGCCAGGTTGCCGAAGGCGCTGTACAACTCGTCGTAGCTGCCGACGATGTCCGGGCCGCTGACCGCCATGGTGATCTCGTGCTTGCCGGCCGACAGCCCGCGCGCGTCGCGCTGGACCTGCGCCACCAGCTTGTGCAGCTCGACCCGCTCCGGCCGCATCGGATAGTCGACCGATTCGAGCCGCGACAGCGTCAGCATGTCCTCGATCAGATGCTGCATGCGGTGGCCCTGCTCCGTCATCAGCTTCAGGTGGGCGTTGCGGGTCTGTTTGTCGAGCTCCTCCATCGCGGCGATTTCGAGGAAGCCGACGATCACCGTCAGCGGCGTGCGCAGCTCGTGCGAGGCGTTGGCGATGAAGTCGCGCCGCATCATCTCGGTGCGCTCCGTTTCCGTGGCGTCGTGCGTCACCAGGATCTGGCGCCGGTTCTCGAAGGGGATGATGTGGACGATCAGCTTGCGCTCGCGGAAGCTCAGCGTCAGCGGCTGCTCGTAGCGGCCGAGGATGATGTAGTCCATGAAGTCCGGGCTGCGGATCAGATTCGTCACCCGCATGCCCTTGTCGCGCTGGCCGCTCAGGCCCAGGTGCTGTTCGGCGGCCGGATTGCACCATTCGAGGAACAGCACGTCGTCCATGATGACGACGCCGTCCGGCAGCAGATGCATGGCCTGGCGGAAGCGCGCCAGCCACTCGGTGAGCTCGGTCTGGCTTTTTTCGTCGTCGCGGCGCAGGCGGTACAGGCGCGAAAAGATATTCGTCCAGGCGCCCCAGCCATCGGGCAGGCGGCTGCTTTCCGGGTTGTCGAGCCAGTCGCTGAGCTGATACAGGTAGCCGAGCTGGATGAACACCAGCGCCCCCATCGCGACCAGCCCCAGCGCCAGCGCCGGCGTGGCACCGAACAGCATCCACAGCACGCCGACGCCCGCCAAAATCAGCCCCATACGCAGGACCGCCGGCACCCAGAACAGCAATTTAGGATTCATGGCTTATACTATTTATACTATTTATACTATTTTTCGGACAACATGTAGCCGACGCTGCGCACCGTCTTGATGAGGTGCTCGGCCTCTTTCAAGGCCTTGCGCAGGCGCAGCACGTGGACGTCGACGGTGCGTTCCTCGATCACGACGTGGTCGCCCCACACCTTGTCGAGCAGCTGGCTGCGCGAAAACACCCGCTCGGGATGCGCCAGCAGGAATTTCAGCAGCTTGTACTCGGCGTGGCCGATGTCGATCTTTTGCTGGTCCATCGACACCGTGCAGCTGACCGGGTCCAGCATCACGTTGCCGGCCCGCATCGCGGCCTGCGCGTGCTCGGGGCTCTTGCGGCGCAGCAACGCCTTGGCGCGCGCCAGCAGTTCGCGCGGCGAGAACGGCTTGGTGATGTAGTCGTCGGCGCCGCTGTTGAGGCCGGCCAGCTTGTCTTCCTCCATGCTTTTCGCGGTCAGCATGATGACCGGGATTTCATGGAACTGACGGTCGGAGCGGATCCGCGCCAGCAGGCGCAGGCCGGTCTGGTCGGGCAGCATCCAGTCCAGCAAGATCAGTTGCGGCGTGCGGTTCTGGATGAAGTCCCACGCTTCGGACACGCTCTGCACGGCGCAGCAGTTCCAGCCCGCCTCGCGCAGCGAGAACGTGACCAGTTCGACGATGGCAGGCTCGTCCTCGACGATCAATACGGTGGTTTTATCGGTCGCCATCTGTTACTCGGCCAGCTCGTCGGGAATCGGCGCCGTCTTGGTGTGGCGGATGTCGCGGCCTTCGACGACGTAGATCACGTATTCGGCGATGTTCTTGGCGTGGTCGCCGATGCGCTCGATGGCCTTGGCCACCCACAGCGTGTCGAGCGCGGCCGAGATGGTGCGCGGGTCTTCCATCATGAAGGTGATCAGGTTGCGCATGATGGAGCGGAATTCGTGGTCGATCACGGCATCCTGGGCGATCAGCTGGAGCGCCTGCTTGCCGTCCAGGCGCGCGAACGCGTCGAGCGCATCGTGCAGCATGTCGGACGTCGCGGTGGCGATCGTGCGCACCATTTCGTAGTGGTTCACGCCGACCTGGCCGCGGCCGTGCAGGTTCTTCGAGGTGCGCGCGATTTTGGTGGCCTCGTCGCCGATGCGCTCGAGGTCGGTGATGACCTTGATCGTCGCCATCACGGTACGCAAGTCGTTCGCGGTCGGCTGTCGACGCACGATCAAGTGGCTGCAGGCATCGTCGAGCGACACTTCGAGCTGGTTGACGGTGTCATCCTCGGCGATCACGCGGTCGGCGCGGTCCTGGTTGCCGATGCGGAAACAGGTCATCGCGTCGAGGAACTGGGTCTCGACGATGCCGCCCATCAACAATACCTTGGAGCGGATCGCTTCGAGTTCGTGGTCATACT
>NZ_JANXMI010000303.1 GCF_025354735.1 Rugamonas sp. | reverse complement strand
GCCGAGGACCTGGCGTTTGCCGAGAGCCGCATCCGGCGCGAGACAATCGCCGCCGAAGACATCCTGCACGACCTGGGCGCGATCTCGATGATGTCGTCCGACTCGCAGGCCATGGGCCGGGTCGGGGAAGTCATCCTGCGCACCTGGCAGAGCGCGCACAAGATGAAGGTGCAGCGCGGCGCGCTGGCGCCCGACACGGCGCGCAACGACAATTTCCGCGTCAAGCGCTACATCGCCAAGTACACCATCAACCCGGCCATCACGCACGGCATCGCGCACGCCGTCGGCTCGCTCGAAACCGGCAAGATCGCCGACCTGGTGTTGTGGAAGCCGGCCTTCTTCGGCGTCAAGCCGTCGATGATTTTAAAGGGCGGCATGATCGCCGCCGCGCAGATGGGCGACCCGAACGCGTCCATCCCCACGCCGCAGCCGGTGCATTACCGGATGATGTTCGGCGCCTATGGCGGCGGCCTGAAAAAATCCTTCACCTTCGTCTCGCAGGCCGCCTACGACGCCGGCATCGGCGAGCGGCTGAAGTTGAACAAGACCCTGATCGTGGCGAAGAACATGCGCACGCTGCGCAAGCGCGACATGATCCACAACAGCGCCACGCCGGTGATGGAAGTCGATCCCGAAACCTATGAGGTGCGCGCCGACGGCGAGTTGCTGGTGTGCGAAGCGGCCGCCGTGCTGCCGATGGCGCAGCGTTACTTCCTGTTCTGAGGCCCAATCATGTTAACTCTGCATACAAAAATCGAACCCGCCGGCATGCGTGACGGCGACGTCTACGCGCAGCTGGTGCTGCCCTATGAGCTGCGCGAAAAATGCCGGCTGCGCGCCACGCTGTCGAATGGCGAGGAGGTCGCCGTGTTCACCGTGCGCGGCACGGTGCTGCGCGACGGCGACCTGCTCACCGGCGAGGAGCGGCGCGTGGTGCGCGTGGTCGCCGCGCCGGAGCCGACCTATCGAGTCAGTTGCGCCGACGCCCACGCGCTGCTGCGCTGCGCCTTCCACCTCGGGAACCGGCACACGCAGGCGCAGGTCGGCGACGGCTTCCTGCGCATCCGCGCCGACGCGGTGCTCAGGGAAATGCTGGCCGGCCTGGGCGCGCGCGTGGAGCAGGAGATGGCCGCGTTCGAGCCGGAGTCCGGCGCCTATGGCGGCGGCCACGGCCACCGCGACGACGCCCACGGACCGCATCTGCTGGCGCCTATCCCGCTGCGCCAGAAAATCCACCGGCCCGGCGACGCGCCGGCGGAAACTCCAGGAGTTGATTCCTGATCTTGATTCCCGATCTTGACCCACGGTCTTGACCCCGATTTCGCGGCCGCCGTCCAGCCATCAGCGTCCACCACCGTTACCGAGCCACCCATGCAAACCGCCGCGCTGCTCCACCTGCTGCAACTGGCCAGTCCGGCCCTGCCGATAGGCGCGTACAGCTATTCCCAGGGGCTGGAGGCGGCGCTGGAAAACGGCCGCGTCCACAACGCCGACACCGCGCGCGCCTGGATCGTGCGCCACCTGCACGACGTGGTCGCGCAATGGGAAGCGCCGCTGTGCTGGCGCCTGATGCAAGCCTTCGCCGCGCGCGACGCCGCGTCCGTGGCGCTGTGGAGCGAGCGTTTCATCGCCTCGTGCGACAGCGCCGAATTCCGCGCCGAGACGATACAAATGGGCTTTTCGCTGAGCCGCTTGATCGCGGAACTCGACATCGCCGATCCCGCCGTGCTGGCGCTGTTGCAGCGCGAGCCGGAAGTGGCCTTGCCGACCGCCTACGCCTGCGCCGTCGACGCGCTGCGCATCCCGCACGACGCCGCGCTGCTGGCGATGCTGTTCACGTGGGCCGAGAACCAGGTGCTGGTGTGCGTCAAATCGGTGCCGCTGGGGCAGGTGGCGGGGCAGCGCATGCTGTTGTCGCTGCGTCCCGAACTGGAGGCGGCCGCGCGCCATGCGCAAACCGTGGCCGATGACGATATGTGCAACTGGGCGCCCGGCCTGTCGCTGCTGTCGATGCAGCACGAGGTGCAGTACAGCCGCCTTTACCGGTCCTGAACGGGGTTGGAACGGCTTCCCACATCAACGCTATAAATAATATAAACGGTATATATCCCATGACGAATCTCACTTCCAATCCGCTGCGGGTCGGCATCGGCGGCCCGGTCGGCTCCGGCAAGACCGCGCTGTGCGAGATGCTGTGCAAGGGCATGCGCGACCATTACGACATGGCCGTCATCACCAACGATATCTACACCAAGGAGGACATGGAAATCCTGCTGCGCGCCAGCGCCTTGCCGGCCGAGCGCCTGATGGGCGTGGAAACGGGCGGCTGCCCGCACACCGCGATCCGCGAGGACGCGTCCATCAACCTGGAAGCGATCGCTCGCATGCAGGCCGACTTCCCGGACCTGGACCTGATCCTGATCGAGTCCGGCGGCGACAACCTGGCCGCCACCTTCAGCCCGGAGCTGTCGGACCTGACGATCTACGTGATCGACGTCGCCGGCGGCGAGAAGATTCCGCGCAAGGGCGGTCCCGGCATCACGCGCTCCGATCTGCTCATCATCAACAAGACCGACCTGGCGCCGCACGTGGGCGCCGATCTGGCCGTGATGGCGCGCGACGCCAAGCAGCAGCGCGGCGAGCGTCCCTTCGTCTTCACCAATTTGCGCAGCGGCGACGGCGTGGCCGTCGTCATCGACTTTATCCGCGAACAGGGCTTGCTGGGCCTGGACCGGCGCTGATCGCGGCGGCCCGCGCCGGACACTTTATTTGGCGCGTGATTCGTCGCTCGATTCCTCGTTCGATCCATCGCGCGCCTCCACGCGCCGCTCGGACAGCACGATAGGCGCCGCGTTGGCGGGATGCAGGCCGAGGTGGCCGTCGTAGGCGCGCCGGATGGCGGCCATGTCGCGTTCCTGGTCGCCGCTCGGGAACACGTGGTCGATCACGCCCAGCGTCTTGTTCGGATAATCGATATACACCAGCACCAGCGGCACCTTGGCCGCCAGCGCCAGATGATAGAAGCCGCTCTTCCAGCTGGGCCGATAACTGCGCGTCGCTTCCGGCGTGATCGCCAGCCAGTACCAGTCGGCCGCGTTCATGCGCTCCGCTTGCAGCCGGATGGTGCCGCTCGGGGTGCCGCGCTCGACCGGTTCGCCGCCCAGCGCGCGGAACCAGTTGCCCAGCGGGCCCTTGAACAGCGTGTCCTTGGCCAGCCAGCGGAACGGCAGCGCCAGCGCCCACTTGCCGAACACGCCGACGATGAAGTCCCAGTTCGACGTGTGCGGATACACGACGGCGATGCCGCGCGGTCCCGGCAGCGGGCGATACAGCATGCGCCAGCCGAACAGGCCCAGCACGCGCAAGGCGCCGCGCTGGCTCCACGTGGGCAGTTCCCGCGGCCGTAGCTGGTATTGCAAATGCGTCGATTGGTCCATGAAAGTCTCCCTGTCTGTTTTATTCGTCCGCGTTGACAGGCAGCGCTGGCCCGTCAAAAAATCCGCGCCCGCATTCTATCCGGGCCGCCTCCGCGCGGCAAGCCTGGCGCATGCGACATGGCCGCCGCGCCGCCGGCGCCAGCGCCGCCCCTGCCAAACGGCAGGGGGTGGGCGGCGCCGATTTGCGGTATCGTAGCATTCCGGCTATCCATCACAAGGACCATCATGACCGCTACCTTCTTCTTCAAATCGTCCGCCGTGGCCGCCGCGCTGGCCACCGCCGGCATCCTAGCGGCGCCCGCGCAGGCCGCCGCGCCGATGGCCAAATTCCAGGCGCCCGGTTTCTACCGCATCATGCTGGGCGATTTCGAAGTGACGGCGCTCAACGACGGCACGCTCGAACTGCCGGTCGACCAGTTGCTGAAAAATCCGCCGGCCAAGACCGCAAAGGCGCTCGCCAAATCGTTCGAGAAAACGCCGCTGGAAACGTCGGACAACGCCTTCCTGATCAACACCGGCAGCAAGCTGATCTTGATCGATACCGGCGCCGGCGCGCTGTTCGGACCGACCCTGGGCAAGCTGGCGGCGAACTTGAAGGCGTCCGGCTATCAGCCGGAGCAGGTCGATGAAATCTATATCACCCATATGCACCCGGACCACGTCGGCGGGCTGGCGGCCGGCGACGTGGCGGTGTTCCCCCACGCCATCGTGCGCATCGACCGCGCCGACACGGAATACTGGCTCAGCCCCATCGAACTGGACCAGTCCAGCGGCCAGCAGCGCGGTTTCTTCCAGGGCGCGCAGGCCTCGCTGGCGCCGTACGTCAAGAGCGGCCAGTTGAAGCCGTTCTCGGGCGACGCCGAACTGTCGCCGGGCATCCGTTCCTACGCCAGCCCCGGCCACACGCCCGGCCACGACAGCTATATCGTCGAGAGCAAAGGCCAAAAGCTGATGCTGCTGGGCGACCTGGTGCACGTGGCAGCGGTGCAGTTCGCCGACCCCGGCGTGACCATCGGCTTCGACAGCGACGGCGCGGCGGCGATGGCGCAGCGCAAGACGGTCTTCGCCGACGCCGCCCGGCAGGGCTACCTGATCGGCGCCGCGCATTTGCAATTCCCGGGGCTGGGCCATATCCGCGCCGACGGCAAGGCCTACGAATACGTGCCGGTGAACTACACGCGCATGCCTTGAGTGCGGCAGTCTAGCAACATAAAAGGATGCCGCGCGCATCCTTTTTTATGTGCATGGTAGAGTGAATGCCTTAAGCGATATCGTTATCAAAAAAATATCTGTATTGTTTTTTTGATGCCAGTCGCCGACGAGGACATTCAATGAGATTAACACCCCGTTTTTGCATGCTGATAGGAAACCGGTCTGAGCTGCAGGAATTGAGCGGGGCGATGGTTGGGTGGGAGGTGGCGCATGCGCCCACCCTGGCCGATGCGCGGCGCCTGCTGCGGCAGCGGCGTTATGCGGTCGGACTGCTGTTGCTCAACGCCGACCACGATAACTGCGGGGCGCTCGACGGTTTCCTGCGCGAACACTGGACGGTGCAGTGGGTCGCGGTGCTGAACGCGAAAACCATGCAGCACGCGGTCTGGCGCCAGCTGGTGCAGGAACATTGCTGCGATTTCCATACCTGGCCGGTCGATCCGTCCCGGCTCGGCCACACCCTGGGCCACGCCCACGGGCTGGCGGCGCTGGGCGGCATCGTCGTGCCGCCGTCCGGCGCCGCCG
>NZ_JANXMI010000239.1 GCF_025354735.1 Rugamonas sp. | reverse complement strand
GTGTCGACCCGCAGCACCGATAGGACCGGCCCGAAGATCTCGTCCCGGTAGACGGCCATTTCCGGGGTCACCCGGTCGACCAGCGTCGGGCCGAAGAAGAAACCTTCCTCACCGCCTGGCACGCTGACCTCTCGTCCGTCGACGACCACTTCAGCTCCGTCAGCCAGTGCGGAGTCGACGTAGCCGGCCACCCGGTCGCGATGGACCCGGGTAATGAGTGGGCCCATGTCGGAAGTGGCGTCGTTGCCGGGGCCGGTCCGCAGGCCCCGCGCCCGGGCGGCCACCGCATCGACCAATGGATCGGCGTCACCGACCACCACCACCGCGCTGATGGCCATGCACCGCTCCCCCGCGGAGCCGTAGCCGGCACCGATCAAGGCATCAACCGTGGAGTCGAGGTCGGCGTCCGGTAGGACCACGGCATGGTTCTTGGCGCCACCCAGGGCCTGTACCCGTTTGTTCGAGGCATGACCACGTTCGAATACATGTTTGGCGACGGGCGTCGAGCCCACGAACGAGATGGCGGCCACCTTGGGGTGGTCGAGCAGAGCGTTGACGGCCTCGGCATCTCCCTGTACGACGTTGAACACTCCCTCGGGCAGTCCGGCACCACGCCACAATTCGGCGACGAGTTCTGATGGCGATGGGTCACGCTCGGACGGCTTGAGCACGAAGGTGTTGCCGCAGGCGATAGCCATCGGGAACATCCACATCGGCACCATCACGGGAAAATTGAACGGCGTGATGCCGACGCAGACGCCGAGCGGCTGGCGCACGGTCCAGGCGTCGATGCCGTTGGCGACCTGCTCGGTGATCTCGCCCTTGAGCAGCTGCGGAATGCCGCAGGCGAATTCCACCACTTCGAGGCCGCGCTGCACTTCGCCGCGCGCATCGGTGAAGACCTTGCCGTGTTCGGACGTGATGAGGGCCGCCAGCTTGTCGACATTCAGTTCCAGCAGCTCCTTGAACTTGAACATGACGCGCGCGCGCCGCAGCGGCGACGTCGCGGCCCAGGCGGGAAAGGCGGCGTGGGCGGCGGCGACGGCGTCGTTCAATTCGCCGGCGCCGGCCAGCGCCACGCGCGCGGCGACGGCGCCGGTGGCGGGATTGAACACATCGCTGACGCGGGAGTCGGACGGCGTGACGCGGCGGCCGCCGATGAAGTGGCCGATGGTGGGGATGGACATGGGGATAACCTTTTAGTGGGTGTCTGGTGGCGGGTAAGACTGCGCGGCAGTGTCAACGCGGAAGCGATAAATATCGGGCGCGATAGATGCAGGTGCTACCGTTTGCAGGCATTTCAAGTTGAAAAATCGGCGATGTCGGCGCGCGGGTCGGCGGCCGGTTTCGCGGCGCCGATTGGGGGACAGGCGAATCCGGCGACGCCAGTTCGGGGCCAGGACCGGGGGGCGGGCCCCAGCCCAAGCGCCTCAGCGCTTAATCATCCACTCGTGCGCCGGATCGTTTTTGAAGTGCCACTCGCGGGTGCGGCCGGCCATCACGTTCAGGTAATAGCCCTGATACCCGTGCGGCATCACGACAGGGTGATAGCCGCGCGGCACCATCACCACGTCGTGGTCCTCGACCGCCATCGACTGGTCGATATCGCGCGCATCCGTGTACACGCGCTGAAACGCGAACCCCTGCGGCGGATCGATGCGGTGGTAATAGGTCTCCTCCAGCGAGCTTTCCAGCGGCAGATTGTCGACATCGTGCTTGTGCGGCGGATAGCTCGACGAATGCGCCGCCGGCGTGCGCACTTCCACCACCAGCAGATGCGCCGCCGCTTCCGTGTGCGGCAGAATATCGCAGACATAGCGCGTGTTGCTGCCGCTGCCGCGCACCGACCTTTGCATGGACGACGGTTCGATCAGCCGCGCCTTGAAGTCGCCGCCGGCCGGCGCGCTGCACAGCGCCACTTCGGCCGCGCCGTGGGCGATGACGTCGACCGAGACGCGGCCGGGAACATAGACGGCATAAGGCGCGCGGTCGTCGAACACGCTGGCGCGGCCGCCGATTTCAGACCAGCTGTCGGCGCCGGCCGCCACGCTCACCACACCGCTCAACACGACGATGCAGAACTCGCGCGCGCCGGTCTCGAAGTCCAGCACCTCGCCATCGCGCAGCCGGTGCGCGGCGAATCCCACATAGTCCCAGCCGGCCGATTCCGGCGTCACGCGCACGATCTCGCGGCCGTCGGGCCTGGCCTTGACGAGTAAGCTCATGCCACCTCCCCTTGCTGTTCGATGGTCCGCACCAGCTGCCGCAAATGCCGGTAGCCCATTTCCGCGTACTGATAACTGGGCGCCACCGCCGGGTCCTGCTCGGCCTCGACCACCAGCCAGCCCTGATAGCCGTGCCGGTACAACAGCCGCAGCACGCCGTCGAAATCGATGCAGCCGTCGCCCGGCACGCTGAACGCACCATTCATCACGGCCTGCAAAAAACTCCAGTCACGATTGCGCGCCATCTTCGTCACGGCCGGCCGCACATCCTTGCAGTGCACGTGCGACACGCGCGCGATGTGCTTCTCCAGCACGGCCACCGCATCGCCGCCGCCGAAGGTCATGTGGCCGCTGTCGAACAGCAGGCCGAGTTCCGCTCCGGTCAGCGCCATCAGCTGGTCGACGTCGGCCGGCGACTCGACGTAGGCGCCCATGTGGTGGTGGTAGGACAGCCGCACGCCGTGCGCCAGCGTGTACCGCGCGAACGCGGTCATCTTGTCGGCATAGGCCTGCCACTGGGCGGCGTTGATGAAGCGCGGACGCTGGAACAGCGGCTGCGGTAGGCCCTGGATCGCATCGGCCACTTCGCCGTACACCATCACGGCCGCGCCGTTCTCGGCCAGCAGGCGCAGGTGCGGCCCGACCGCCTCGATCTCCTGCTCCACCGTGCGCGCCGGGTCGGCCAGCCGGCCCGAGTACCAGCCGGACACGCACTCCAGATTGTATTTGCCCAGCACCGCGCGCAGGGCCGCCGGCTCCTTGGGGAATTTGTTCCCCAGCTCGAAACCGCGATAGCCGATTTGCGCGCCTTCGCTGAGCGCCGTTTCCAGCGGCGTCTCGCCGCCCAGCGAGGGCAGGTCGTCGTTCATCCATGAAATCGGATTGATGCCGATCTTGACGTTGAAAGGCCGGGAACTCATAGTTTTTTCCTTTGCGCTGACTTGTCCTGTTCATACACCTGGCGCGCCTGGCGCACCTGCTCGCGCGACGACACTTCCGGCACCGCCACTTCCCACCAGCAGCCGCCCTCCTCCGTCGTGCGGGCCGGATCGGTGTCGATGCAGACCAGATAACTGCGGTCGGCCGCGCGGGCCCGCGCCATCGCCGCTTCCAGCTCCGGTATGGTCTTGACGTTTTCCGACAGCGCGCCCAGCGACCTGGCGTGCAGCGCGAAATCGATGCGCGGCATGCCGCTTCCGCCCTGCACGCAATCGTCGAATAGATTATTGAACGGCGCGCCGCCGACCGCCTGCTGCAAGCGGTTGATGCAGCCGTAGCCCCGATTGTCGAGCACCACGACGATCAGTTTTTTGCCCAGCATGACGGAGGTGGCCAGCTCCGAATTCATCATCAGGTAGCTGCCGTCGCCGACCATCACGATCACTTCCGCATCGGGCCTGGCCATCTTCACACCGAGGCCGCCGGCGATTTCATAACCCATGCACGAATAGCCGTATTCCATGTGGTAGCCGCCCGGCGTGGCCGTGCGCCACAGCTTGTGCAGCTCCGCCGGCAGCGTCCCGGCGGCGCAGACGACGATGTCGCGCGTGGTCGAATCGGCGGCCGAGCGCTGCACCGCGCCTATCACCTCGCCGTCGTGGGGCAGCGCCACGAAGCGCCGCGTGGTGATGGCGTCGACCGTTTCGCGCCACTCGCTGCCGTGGCGTTGCGCGCGTTCGGCCCAGCCGTTGGCGGAGCGCCATTCGCCCAGCAGCGCCGACAGTTTTTCCAGGCCGGCGCGCGCGTCGGACTGCACGGCCGCGCCGCGCCGCTTGAGCGCGTCGAAGCCATTGACGTTGATGCTGACCAGCTGCGCGCCGGCGAACAGCGTGTGCGAGCCGGTGGTGAAGTCCTGCAAGCGGGTGCCGACCGCCAGCACCAGGTCGGCCTGGCCGGCCAGCAGATTGGCGGCCGGCGAACCGGTGACGCCGATGGCGCCCAGCTGCATGGGATGATTCCACGGCAGCGAACTTTTCCCGGCCTGCGTCTCCGCCACCGGTATGCCGTGGCGTTCCGCGAAGGCGCGCAGTGCGGCGCTGGCCTGGCCATACAGCACGCCGCCGCCGGCCACGATCAAGGGCTGCCTGGCCTTGCGCAGCAGCGCCGCCGCCTCCGCCAGTTCGTGCTCGTCCGGCTGCACCGTGCGAAAGCGCACCAGCGGCGGATGGAAGAAGGCAATCGGATAGTCGTAGGCCATGGTCTGCACGTCCTGCGGCAGCGCCAGCGTGACCGGGCCGCACTGCGCGGCGTCGGTCAGCACGGCGATGGCGCGCGGCAGCGCCGTCATCAGCTGCTCGGGATAGATGATGCGGTCGAAGTAGCGCGACAGCGGCTTGAACGCGTCGTTGACCGACACGCTGCCGTCGCCGCCGTCCTCCAGCTGCTGCAACACCGGATCGGGCGCGCGCGACACGAAGACGTCGCCCGGCAGCAGCAGCACCGGCAGGCGGTTGACGTGGGCCAGCGCGGCCGCCGTCAGCAGGTTGGTGGCGCCGGGGCCGATCGAGGTCGTCACCGCCATCATGCGGCGCCGCATATGGGCCTTGGCGTAGGCGATGGCGGCGTGCGCCATGCCCTGCTCGTTGTGGGCCCGATAGGTCGGCAGTTCCGAGCGGTGGCCGTACAGCGCCTCGCCCATGCCGGCCACGTTGCCATGGCCGAAAATGGCGAACACGCCGCCGAACAGGGCTTCCTCCCGGCCGTCGTCGGTGGCCACGCGCAGCGCGGCCAGGTAGCGCACCAGCGCCTGCGCCATCGTCAGGCGCAGAGTATGTGTGGGGACGTTCATGCGGCGGCTCCCAATGCCTGCCGGCGCATCTGCTGCCAGAGCCGGATCAGTGTTTCGAAATTATCGCGGATATCGGCGACCAGCTGCGCGTCGTCGATCTCGCCGGCCAGCCAGCGCTGGCTGGGCGTGTGGAAGATGGTGCGGCCGACCATGAAGCCGCGGCAGGTGGCGCTGTGGCGCGCCGCCTCGAAGCTGGCCGCCAGTTCATCGATGGACGCATGGAGGCCGAGCAGCACCACGCCGCGGCAATAGGGGTCGCGCTCGTTCACCAGCGCGTCGATGGCGGACCACTGGGCCGGCTCCAGGTGCTCCAGCTTCCACCATTCCGGGTAGATGCCGATGTTATACAAGCGCTTGATGGCGCGGTAGACCGTGTCCGGCGCCGACGCCATCGTCTTCGGCGGTATCACTTCGAGCAGCAGTTCGTGGCCGCTCACCTGCGCCGCGTCGTACAGCGCCTTGACCTGCGCCTCCTGCTCCAGGCGGTTTTCGACATCGTCGTCGGGATGCAGCTGCACCAGGCATTTGATGACGTGTTCCTGCGGCCAGCTGATCAGGTGCGAACCTATCGACCGGCCGAAATCGAATTGCAGCGGATTGGAAGACGGCAGTTCGACCGGCCGCCCTATCCACCAACCGCGCCCGGTGGCGTCGTTCAGCGCGGCCTCGCCGTAGCGGTCGTCGATCAACACGCCGATGCCGCCGTTCAGCTTCAGCGCCGATTCGGTTTGCCGGACCGCCTGCACCAGCAGGCTTTTCAGCGCCGGGATGCGCGCCTCGGACACGCCCAGCTGCTGCGTCATCTCGAAGAACTGGTTGCGGTGGTCGAAGGCGAACACGCACAACTCCTTCCACTGCCTGCGGCGCGCGGTGACGCGGTGCAGGCGGTTGAGCTGCGCGTCTTCGCCGGGCCGCTGCAAACGCGCGGCGTGGGCGAGGAAGTAATCGAGTTCCGGCGGCGTCGGCATGGCCGGCGCGCAAGCGTGGCGCGCGACCACCAGCGCGCCGCAGGCGTTGGCGCTGCGGCAGCAGGCGTCGTAATCGGCGCCGCGCAACCACTCCGTCAGGAAGCCGGCCATGAAGGCGTCGCCGGCGCCGAGCACATTCATCACCTCGACCTGCACGCCGCGATAGTTGTAGGCCTCGTCGAGCGACGCGGGTATCGCGGCGGCGGCGTCGATGACGGCGCAACCGAGCGGGCCGCGCTTGACCACCAGCGCGGCCGGCGTGACCGCGCGCACGGCCTTGAGCGAGGCCATGATGTCGGCGCCGCCGCCGGCGATCATGAACTCCTCCTCGGTGCCGACCACCAGGTCGAACTTCGGCAAAATCCCGTGCAGGTGAGCGGTGACGCCGTCGTTGGAGACGAAGCGGGTTTCGCCGTCGGCGCGCGGCGACAAGCCCCACAGCACCGGGCGGTAATCGATATCGAGCACGGTGCGCACCTGGTTGCGGCGCGCGTGCGCCAGCGCCAGCGTGCTCACTTCGTGCATCGCGGCGGTGGAAAAATGGGTGCCGGTGATGAGCAGCGCCTTGCTGCTGGCGATGAAGGCTTCGTCGACGTCCTCGGGGCGGATGGCCATGTCGGCGCAGTTCTCGCGGTAGAAGATCAGCGGGAAGGTGTCGCGGTCTTTCAGGCCCAGCATGACCAGCGCGGTGAGCCGTTCGGGGTCGATGGAAACGTGGCTGACGTCGCAGCCTTCGCGGCCCAGCGTCTCGGTTAAAAAACGGCCCATGTGGTC
Organism: Rugamonas sp.; assembly: GCF_025354735.1. Lineage (GTDB taxonomy): Bacteria > Pseudomonadota > Gammaproteobacteria > Burkholderiales > Burkholderiaceae_D > Rugamonas. The sequence goes on along the minus strand of NZ_JANXMI010000239.1, from coordinate 15,360 downwards.
GTCGCCGACGCGCGACAGCATGGCCGTGCGCAGGCCCAGCCGGGTGCTGCCGAAGGCGATGTTGGCCGACGAGCCGCCCAGGTATTTGGCGAAGCTGGCGACGTCTTCGAGCCGCGCGCCGATCTGCTGCGCGTATAGATCGACCGCGAGGCGGCCGAGGCAGATCAGGTCGAGCGCGCGATCGTCGGCGAAGGTGGTGGAGTTGTGCATGGTTCGCCTTTTTCTAGATGGTCACGCCATCGAGTTCGCCCATCAGTTTTTGCATTTCGGCGCCGCCGGCCATCATGTCGAGCAGTTCGTCCTTGGTGACGGTGTGCTTGGTGTAAGTGCCCAGCGACTTGCCGCGGTTGAGCAGCGTGAACGAGTCGCCGATCGGATAGGCGTGGTGCACATTGTGCGTGATGAAGACGACGGAGATGCCGCGCTCGCGCGCCTTGTGGATCAGCCGCAGCACGTTGAACGACTGCTTCACGCCCAGCGCCGCCGTCGGCTCGTCGAGGATCAGCACGCGCGCGCCGAAGTGGATGGCGCGGGCGATGGCCAGGCACTGGCGCTCGCCGCCGGACATGGTGCCGATGGCCTGGTTCGGATCGCGCACCATGATGCCCATTTCGGCCAGCTTGTCGCGCGCCGTCGCGGCCGCGTAGGCCATGTCCATCACCGGCAGCACGCCGAACAGTTTTTTCATCGGCTCGCGGCCCATGAAGAAATTGCGCGCCACCGACAGCAGCGGCACCAGTGCCAGATCCTGGTACACGGTCGCCACGCCCAGGTCGAGCGCTTCGCGCGGCGAACCGAATTGGACTTCCTTTCCGTCGACCAGATATTTTCCCTCGCTGGGCTGGTGCACGCCGGCCAGCGTTTTAATCAGCGTCGACTTGCCGGCGCCGTTATCGCCGAGCAGGCAGTGGACCTCGCCTTTTTTCAGGCGCATGGTCACGTTGCACAGCGCGATGACGGAGCCGAAACGCTTGCTGACGTCTTCCAGCGCCAGAATGTAGTCGCTCGCCGGCGCGGTGGATAATTCACTCATCTTCATTTCGCCTCCGTCACGCGGCTGCGCACATAGCGGTTGAACAGCACGGCGATCAGCAGCATCACGCCGAGGAACACGCGGAACCAGTCCGAGTTGATGTTGGTGTAGGTGATCCCGATCTGCACCACGCCGAAGATCAGCGCGCCGAAGCAGGCCCCGACCACCGAGCCGTAGCCGCCGGTCAGCAGCGAGCCGCCGATGACGGCCGCGATGATGGCCTCGAATTCCTTTTGCATGCCGCGGTCGGCCGCCGCCGAACCGACGTCGCACACTTGCAGCGTGGCGAACAGGCAGGCGCAGAAGGCGGTCAGCACGAACAATGAAGTCTTCACCAGCCGCACCGGCACGCCGACGTTCTTGGCCGCGTTGGCGTCGCCGCCGACGGCGAAGATCCAGTTGCCGAAGCGGGTGCGCGAGAGCATGAAGCCGCCGACGGCCGCCATCGCCAGCCACCAGACGATCACTTTCGGGATGCCCTTGACCAGCGGCTCGCCGCCGTCGAGCGTGGCGATCCAGCCCTGGCGGCCCATCCAGCGGAAACAGTCGATGCCGACGTCGCCGTGGAACAGGATGGTCGCCATCCAGTCGTGCGCCGCCAGTTCGCCCACGCCGCTGACGATGGTGCGGTTGGCGAACATGATCGACAGCGCCAGCGTCAGCCCGCGCAGGATGAACAGGAAGGCCAGCGTGACGATGAAGGACGGCAGCTTGGTCTTGATGACCAGGTAGCCATTGAGCCAGCCGATGGCCATCGAGCCGGCGAACGCGAACACGATGGCGCACCACACGGGCCAGTGGAAATAGACCGAGGGGATGGCGATCATCATGCCGGAAAAACCGATCATGGAGCCGATCGACAAATCGAATTCGCCGGCGATCATCAGGAGGCAGGCGCCGATGGCGATCACGCCCAGGTAGGCGGCCACCTGCATCCAGTTGACGACGCCGTCCAGGTTGAACATGCCGGACTTGCCGGCCGTGAGGCCGAAGAAGGCGAACACCAGCACCGCGCCGGAGATCGACGCGAATTCGGGTCGGCTGAACAGGCGGCCTATCCAGCCGACCTGGCGCACGCGCTCATCGCTGCCGGCCAGCGCCGGCGTCATGACCTGTATCAAGGTTTTGGGGCGGCTGGAAAACAGGGCGTGGCCCGCCATGGATTTTAAGACACTCATCACATCGTCCTTTGCTATGCAGCGGCCGCGCCCACATCGTCGATGTGCGCGGCCGCTGGCCCGGAATGACTACAATAGTCGGTCGATATCAGCGGTACTGGCCCGCGTATTTTTCGACCTTGCCGATGTTGTCGCGCGTGACGAAGCCGGGACCGGAGCTGATGTGGCGCGCGCCGTACGACGGCGTGAGCCCATATTCCGCCAGGCGCGCCTGGAATTTAGGATTCGCTTGCAGCTTGGCCTTGATGGCCGCCAGATCGGTGGTTTTGTCCTGCTTCATGATGGCCAGCACGGCGACCGGGATGTAGCCCTGCAGGTAGGGCTGCTGGTCGATGGCGAACTTGATGCTGCCGTCCTTGATGCCTTTCGAGATGTCTTCCGACAGGTCGAAGGTGGCGAAGTAGATCTTGCCCTTCAAGCCCATTTTGTCGACCGCGCGCAGCGACGGCGTGGCCGAATCGGGACCCAGCGCCAGCACCGCCTGCGTGCCCGGATTGGAGCGCAGGTAGGCGCTGACCTTGCTTTCGATCACGCCCGGGTCGACGCCGTTGGTGTCGAGCGTGGCGGCCTTGTAGTCGACCCCCAGCGCGTCGGCGAAACCGCGGCAGCGCTCGAACGAGGACGGGTTGGTGGCGTAGTGGTTGACGCAGACGAAGGACTTGATGCCGGCCGCCTTGGCGCGCTGGCCGGCGCCCAGGCCGGCCTCGTATTCCGGCTGGCCCACGTGCATGAGGGCGCCCAGCTGCTCGCTCTGCGCCAGCGTGCCGGAGTTGATCGTGATGAGCGGGATTTTTTTCGCCACCACCTGGGCCAGCGGTTTTTGCAGCACGCTGAAGTCGGCGATGCTGACGATGACGCCATCGTAGTTGCGGGCCGAGGCCTGCTCGACCAGGCGCGCCATGTCGGCCAGGTCGCCGTTCGGCGGATTGCGGTAGTCGACGGTGACGTTGAAGTCCTCGCCGGCCTGCTTGATGGCGTTCTTGATGGTGTTCCACCACGAGTCCGAATCCGGCGCGTGGCTGATGAGAACGAATTTTTCGCCGGCGGCCTGGCCGGCGCCGGCCGCCGTCAGCAGCGCCAGCGCGGCCGCGCATTGCATGACGGTGCGGGTGAAGTTCCTGCGTTTGTATCCTTGCATGATGTCGTCTCCGTTGTATTTTTTTTGGACTGCATTCAGGTTCGATGATTCCATGAAATTCAATGCGCGCCCACGGGGGGACGTATGCATTGAAACCAAGCTTAGTACAACGTCAACGCAAACGCAATTTCTTTTTCAATTTAAATTTAAATAGAAATGTGTTTCTATTTTGAGGCCGGACTTCTATAATTCCCGTCATCGAAACAGGGAGTGGATGATGGCAGAACCGATGGCAAACCCGGTGGCGGAGCCCATGGCGGAAACGAGCGCGGTGGAGCAGCTGATGCAGCAGATCGCGGACGAATACGAGTCGTTGTCGCGCCAGCTCAAGGTCATCGCCAAGCATGTCGAACAGCACAAGGCCAGCCTGATGCTCGACAAGATCAGCGACCTGGCCGCCGCCTGCGACGTGCAGCCCTCGGCCATCGTGCGCTTCGCGCAGCGCTTCGGCTTCAGCGGCTACAGCGAAATGCAGGACGTGTTCCGCGCCGAGTACGCGGGCCAGTCCGGCGCCGCGCCCACTTACCAGCAGCGCATCCGAAAAATCATCGCCACCCGCGACGACAAGCTGCACGTCGGCGACATGACGCGCGAATTCATCGACGCCAGCCGCGCCGGCCTGGCCGAGCTGTCGGCGGGACTCGACGACGGCCAGCTCGAAGCGGCCGTCACGCTGCTGCAAAAGGCCGACAACATCTACGTGGTCGGCGTGCGGCGCGCGTTTCCGGTCGCCTCCTACATCGCCTATGCGCTGCAAAACACGAACAAGCGCGTGCACCTGGTGTCCGGCATGGGCGGCATGTACCGCCAGCAGATCCGCAGCGTGCGCGAACGCGACGTCGTCATCGCCATCAGCTTCGCGCCCTACGGCAAGGAGACGCTGTACTGCGCGCGCGTCGGCCACCACCAGCGCGCCAAGCTGCTCGTCATCACGGACAGCAAACTGTCGCCGCTGGCGCGCAGCGCCGACGCCATGCTGACCGTGGCCGAAGGCAGCGCCTTCGCCTTCCGCTCGCTCACCAGCACCATTTGTCTGTGCCAGGCCCTGTTCATCGCGCTGGCCTACAAGCTTGAATTGGACATCGAAGAAACCCAGGACCCCGGAGGATATGATGATTGAGGCAGCACTGTTCGGCGCCGGTCGCATCGGCAAAATACACGCGGCGAATCTGGCGCGCCAGCCCGGCGTGCGCTTGAAGTACGTGGTCGATGTCGACGCCGAATCGGCGCAGGCGCTGGCGCGGCTGCACGGCGCGGCCGTCGCCGGGGTCGAACAGGCGCTGGCCGATCCGACCGTCCGGGCGGTGGTCATCGCGTCCAGCACCGACACCCACTCGGACCTGATCGTGCGCGCCGCCGCCGCCGGCAAGGCGATCTTTTGCGAGAAGCCGGTCGACCTGACGCTGGCGCGCGCGCAGGCGGCGGCCGACGCGGTCAAGCAGGCCGGCGTGTTGTGCATGATAGGCTTCCAGCGCCGCTACGACCCGACCTTCGCCGCCGTCAAGGCGCGCCTGCTGGCCGGCGAAATCGGCGCGCCCGAAATGCTGACCATCACCAGCCGCGATCCCGGCGCGCCGCCGGTCAGCTACATCCAGGTTTCGGGCGGCATCTTCAAGGACATGCTGATCCACGACTTCGACATCTTCCGCTGGATACTCGACGACGAGGCGGCCAGCGTCTACGCCACCGGCAGCTGCCTGGTCGACCCGGCCATCGGCGCGGCCGGCGACCTCGATTGCACGGCCGTGACGATACGCACGCACGGCGGGCGGCTGTGCCAGATCAACACCAGCCGCCGCGCCGCCTACGGCTACGACCAGCGCTTCGAAATCCTCGGCAGCGACGGCATGCTGCAAGCGGAAAACCACCGGCCGACGGAAGTGGTGTCGCACACGGCGCGCAGCGTCAGCCACGACAAGCCGGAACACTTTTTCCTGGAGCGCTACCGGGCCGCCTACGCCGCCGAAATCGCGCACTTCTTCGACGCCATGATGAACGGCACGCCGTTGCGCACCACGGTGCACGACGGCCTGAAGGCGCTGGAACTGGCCGAGGCGGCGACCACCTCGTGGCGCGAAAAGTGCATCGTCAACCTGTAGGAGGCGCGCCATGGTGGAGAGCTTGAAAGTCGGTATCGTCGGCCTGGGGCGGCTCGGCCAGCGCCACGCGGAAAACCTGGCGCAGCGCGTGCCGCGCGCGCAGCTGGTGGCCGCGTGCAGCCCGCTGGAACCGGAGCTGGACTGGGCCCGCGACACGCTCGGCGTGGCGCACTGTTATGCGCAATATACGGCGCTGCTGGCGCATCCCGGCCTCGACGCGGTGTTCCTCGTGACGCCGACGGCGCTGCACGCGGAGCAGATCATCCTGGCGCTACAGGCGGGCAAGCATGTGTTTTGCGAGAAGCCGCTGTCGCTCGATTTGCAGGATTGTCTGCGGGTCGAGGCGGAGGCGGCGCGCCATCCGGAACTGAAGGTGATGATAGGCTTTGTGCGGCGCTTCGACGCCAGTTACCGCGACGCCGCGCGCAAGATCGGCGAGGGCCTGATCGGCCAGCCTTATTTAATCCGCTCGCAGACCCTGGACCAGAACGATCCGGGCGGCTTCTTCGTGCGCTTCGCCGCCAGCAGCGGCGGCATCTTCCTCGATTGCAGCGTGCACGATATCGACCTGGCGCGCTGGCTGCTGGGCAGTCCGGCGCCGCGCCGCGTGTATGCGATCGGCACCAATGTGATCCATCAGGGCTTGCGCGAATTCGACGATGTCGACAACGGCATGGCGACACTGGAATTCGGCGACGGCAGCATGGCCAGCTTCATGGCCTCGCGCACGATGGCGCACGGGCACGAGACATTGACGGAGGTGTTTGGCTCGCACGGCCGGCTGACCATAGGCGCGGGAGCGCGGCTGCACCGGGTCGAGATCGCGGACCAGCACGGGCTGCGGCATGAGTGCACGCCGGATTTCTACAGCCGCTTCAGCGACGCGTTTTTACTGGAGGCGCGCGAGTTCGTCGACGCCGCGCTGGGACGGGGCACGCTGTCGCTCAGCCTCGCCGACGCGACCGAGGCCACCCGCATCGGACTGGCGATGACGCAGGCGATGCGCGAGCATAGGCCGGTCGATTTCGGGTAGGGATGGGGGACGGGCGCCCACTCAATCCAGCTGCGCGGCCTTGGCGGTGCGCCGCGTTTGGGGGAAGCGCAGCTTGTACTGCAAGCCCTGCCCCGGCGCGCTGTCGACTTTGACGGTGCCGCCCAGGGCGCCCGTCACCAGGTTGTACAGGATGTGCGCGCCCAAACCGCTGCCGCCGGCGCCGCGCTTGGTGGTGAAAAACGGATCGAACAACTGCGCCAGCGTCGCCGCGTCCATGCCGGCGCCGTCGTCGCTGTAGTCGAAGCGCACATGGTCGCCATCGACCTGGCCGGCGATCCTGATGGTACCGCCCCGGTCCTCGTCGAAGCCATGTACCAGTGAGTTCATCACCATGTTGGTGACGATCTGCGAGACGGCGCCGGGGAAGCTGGCCAGTTCGATATCGGGCGGACAGTCGATTTCTATCTTGACGTGCTTGCCCTTCAGTTTGGGTTGCAGCGACAGCAGCACTTCATCGAGATATTTGCGCAGGTTGAAGCTGCGGATATCGTCCGACGACTGGTCCACGGCGACCTGCTTGAAGCTGCGCACCAGCGCCGCCGCGCGCTGGGTGTTGGTGGTCATGATGCGCAGCGACTGGTCGACGATGTCCAAGAATTCGTTGAGGCCCTCCTCGTTCAGGGTGCCGGCGGCCATGTCTTCCTTGGTCAGCTTGAGCTCCTGCACCAGGTGGCTGGTGGCGGTGACGCAGATGCCCAGCGGCGTGTTGATCTCGTGCGCGACGCCGGCCACCAGGCGGCCCAGCGACGCCAGCTTCTCCTGCCGCACCAGTTCCGACTGCGCGTCCTTGAGCGCCGTCAGCGCGGAGTTCAGCGCCGCGTTCTGTTCTTCCAGCGCGTCCTTGGCGCGGCGGATGGCGCGGTCGGCCTGCAGGCGCGCGATGGCGACGGCGACGTGGCTGGCCATGAAGGCGAGGATGTCGAGGTCGGCCTGGGTGTAGCGCACCGACGCGTCGTAGCTTTGCACGATGATGACGCCGTAGACGCGGTCGCCCAGCAGCATCGGCGCGCCCATCCAGCTTTCGATGCTGACGTTGCCGAGCGGCTGGTGCATGGTGCCGCTGGCGACCAGCGCGGCGTAGCCGGCGGCGTCGAGCAGGCACGGTTGTTTGCGCTCGAGCACATAGGAGCTCATGCCGATGCCGTATTCGAAGCGCTTGACGGGCGCATGGTCGTCCTTCTCGTCGACGAAATAGGGGATGCTGATTTCCGCGCTTTCGGGATGGTAGAGCGCCATCAGGAAGTTCTTGGCCGTGACCAGCTGGCTGATGATCTGGTGCAGGCGCGAGTTCAGCGTGGCGCCGTCGGACGCGGTGGCCGACAGTTCGGCCAGCTGGTACAGGGCGCGCTGGATGTTTTCGGCGCGGCGCCGTTCGGCCACTTCGTGGGCCAGCAGCGCGGTGCGTTCCTGCACGGCGCGTTCCAGCCGGTCCATGCTCTGCAAGCCTTGCAGCGCGCTCGAGACGTGGTTGGCGATCAGCGCGAACAGGGCCTGGTCTTCGTCGTTGAAGGTGTGCTGCTTGTCGTAGCTCTGGATCACGATGGCGCCCAGCGCCTGGTGGTTCTGGTCCAGCAGCGGGCAGCCCATCCAGTGCTCGGCGACGGTGCCGACGCCGAAGGCGTTGCCGTCGTCTTTTTTCGAGATGTGCTCGGCCGCCGTCATGATGAGGCGCTGGCGGTTCAGGATCACCCAGGCCGTCGGCGAATCCTCGGGCGAGGCCAGCGCGACGAGTTCGGCGCGGTCGGGCGCCTCGTCGACTTCATCGACGAAATAGACGAAGCGGACCGTGTTGTCGGGCTGGTCCTGGTCGCCGAGGGCGACGTAGAAGTTGGCCGCGTACATGATGCGGCCCAGCGCGGCGTGCACTGATTGCAGAAATTCCGTGATTTCGGTGCAGCTGCTCGACATCTGCCCGATTTCCAGCAACATGCTTTGCACCGCCTCCAGGCGGCTAAGACGACTTTCTTCCATCGATTTTCCTCTACTGATGCGTAGAGGAAATACTATCAGGTCGCGCCGGCTTCGGGGGGATGCCGGGCGGCGATTTTTGCAACGATTCCCGGCTCAGCGCTGCGGCTTGCGGTAGCCGTTGGCGATCCAGGCCTCGGCGCTGGCCACCGTCAGCTTGAAGGTCGGCGCCACGCGCACCTGGGCCAGCTGCTCGTTGTAGGGATCGAAGGCGGTCAGCAGGGCGTAGGCGTCGTCCTCGTCGGGCACGATGTCGAGCGTGACCTTGAACTGCTGGCCGTCCCCGGCGCTGGCGAAGACGTTCTTGTGCAGTTGCGCGTGCAGCTGCTGCTCGTGGCGGCGCAGCACTTCGTTGACGGTCTTGACCAGGGTGTTGAAGGCGTTGACGTCGAGCGGCTTGGGATTTTTCTTGTCGCGGCCCATGGTCCACGGGCCGACCAGCGCCGGTTCCGGCTCGCCGTCCTTAATCATGGCGACGGCCCAGCCCTCGTCCTCCTCGTTCTTGATGACGCGCGCGGTGAAGCCATTGCCCTGCCACACGCGGGCTTGCTGGATCGGCGCGTCATCGTCGGCGGGTTCGGTGAAATCGGGTTCGTCGTGGCTCATGCTGGCGGCTCGCGGTAAAAAAGACTGGGGGTCAGCATCATAGTCGAATTCGGCGCCGCGCGGTATCGGCCGGCGCTGGCATTCGCGCTGGCCGCCGCGTCGTTCAGCGCCAGCGCCGCCATCGGCACCCAGGTCAGCGGCGGTCCCCTGTCGCCCCTGGGCGGCACGACGCTGGTCGATTTCGACCACCCGATTCCGCTCGGCATCAGCTACAGCGCCGGCTACGTCACCATGAACACCAGCATCGGCACCTCGGCCGCGCGGCCTGACGCCGCGCCCTTGCCACGGCAAAAAACCCGCGACGTTTGCGGGCTTTTTCTTTTTTCGGCAGCGAAAACAACGGCACCCGGCCCCTGCCCGCTTCCAGCCGGGATATTGCCGGCGCTAACCGACCAGGCAGGACACGCAGGGCCGCGACGGCGGCTTGATCGGCGGGCGCAGCGGCGTGATGCGCGGGTCGATGGCCGGTTCCGGCATCTGGTAACTAAAAGGGGTGATGATGATAGGCGGTATCGTCGGCGGCGCCGACGGCGGTCCTTTGGGGCCACCGCCCGAGCACTGGTACGCGCTGCGTTGGCGCTGAGCCCGATTGCTGGTCGAGGATATCGATTGACCCTCGCTGATGTCTAACCATGCCATGTTGCCCTCCGTGCAGAACTTAGACGTTCAGTATAGGCAGTGATGTCTTAAATTCAAGGAAAAATCCTGCCGGCATCGGATATACCGCCGCCGGCGCGCGCCGTTGAGCGGACGCCGGCCGCCATCCATGCCGCCAAACGCGCCGTCCGTCGCACGGCGCTGGCCGGCGCCGGACGCCGCCGCTACAGTTCAACCATGCCCAAGAGCATGACCCACTCCCCACACTGAACGAGGTTCGCCATGAACATGACCATCAAAAAAATTGTGCCCGCCGCCGTGATCGTCTTGCTGGCCGTCGCCGCGTGGCACGCGATCGATGTCGGCGACATGCGGGTCGACATCGACGGCGAACAGCTCGACGGCCCCTTCGGCACGCTGCTCGGCCTGCTGTTCGGGGCCGGCGGCCTGATCGTCGCCGCCGTCGCCGTCACCTGCGCGGCCTTGTTCGTCGGTGTGCTGTTCGCCGGCCTGGGCATCGTGATGTTGACCGGCATGGCCTTGCTGGCGCTGCTGCTGGCGGCCGTCATCGCGCCGTTCACGCTGCCGCTGCTGATCCCGCTGGGCATCTTCTGGCTGCTGTCGGCCCGCGCCAGGCGCAAACAGGGTAAGCCGCAGGCCGCCTGATCCCGCGCGGCCGCGTTCACGGCATCGGCAGCGTGCCCTGCGCCATCGCCGATTCCAGCTCCACCCGGTCGCGCCCGCCGCGCTTGGCGCGGTACAGCGCCTGGTCGGCGCGGATCAGGGCGGCGTCGGCGTCAGTGTCGGCGCCGCACATGGCGGCGATGCCGATGCTGACCGTCACCGTGTAGCTGCGCCCGTCCAGCAACAGCGGCGTGGCGGCGATGCGCTGGCGCAGGCGGTCGGCGAACAGGGCCGCCGCGTCAATCGCGGTGCCCGGCAGCAGCACCGCGAACTCCTCGCCGCCGACCCGGCCCAGCGTGTCGATCTTGCGCTGGCTGTCGCGCATCAGCGCGGCCACGTGGCGCAGCACGGCGTCGCCGGTCGGGTGGCCGTATTCATCGTTGATGCGCTTGAAGTGGTCGAGGTCCAGCATCAGCACGGCCGCGCAGCCGCCGACGTCGCGTTGCAGCCGCGCCTGCTCGTCGTCCAGCCGCGCCGTGAAGGCGCGCCGGTTCGGCAGGCCGGTGAGGAAATCGGTGGTGGCCAGCACCAGCAATTCATCGTTCATGCGCTTGCGCTCCGTGATGTCGACCGTCGAGACGATGACGAAGTCCAGGCTGTGGGTGTGGCCCGGCATCACCAGCAAGGTCAGCTCGTTCTGGCGCGCCACGCCGTCGAGCCGCAGGAAGCTGCTCTCGCAGGCGAACAGCAGCTCGCCGCCGGCCAGCGCGGCGACGGCCCGCGCGAAGGCGGGCATGGCGGCTGCGTCGAAATTCTGCGCCAGGCTGAGCGCGGCGGCGTCGCCCGGCCCGGCGCCCACCTGCAGCCGCGCGGCGGTGTTGACGTCGAGGATGCGCACCAGCGCGGCCAGCCGGGTGAGTTCGCTCGGATTGGCGTCCAGGTAGCGCCCCAGCTCGTCCACGCCGGACAGCTCCAGCTCGGCCAGCGCGGCGCGCACGGCCGACCAGTCCTGCTCCCACAGCGCGACGGGCGCGTGGTCGTACAGGCTGCGGAAGCGCGCTTCGCCGGCGCGCAGCGCGACGGCGGCCTGGGCCTGCTCGATGGCGATGCCGGCCAGGTGGGCGGCCTGCTCGATGAGCGCGATATTGGCCATGCTGGGCCGGTGCGCCGCGTGGTGGTAGATGGCGAAGGTGCCCAGCACCTGGCCGGTGGCGCCGAAGATGGGGTCGGACCAGCACGAGCCCAGCCGAGCGCGCGCCGCCAGCTCCTTGAACGGCGCCCACGAAGGGTCGGTGGCGATGTCGTCGACGATGACGCGGCGGCCCTCGAGCGCGGCGCGGCCGCAGCTGCCCAGGCCGCCGGCCGTCGGCAAGCCGTGGATGGCGGCGTTGAAGAAGGCCGGCAGGCTGGGCGCGGCGCCCACCAGCAGGTGCGTGCCGGCCTCGTCGAGCAGCAAGATGCTGCACAACATGTCGGGATTGCCGGCCTCGACGCCGAGCACCACGCCCTCCAGGATCGTTTGCAGCGGCGCGCCGGTGGCCAGCAATTCCAGCACGTGGCGCCGGGTCTGCTCGCGCTGCTCGATCTGGGTGCGCTCGGTGATGTCGCGGAAGGACCACAGCCGCGCCGGCGCGCTGCCCACGCGCAGGCCGCGCGTGAACAGCTCGACGGTGCGGCCGTCCCGCAGCTTGAGCAGCGCGCGGTGCTCGTCGCCGTCGGCGTGCAGGCGGGCCTCGGCTTGCAGCAGCGGCCCCGTCTGCAACAGCTGGTCGGCCAGATGCTGCAACAGCACGGCGCCGTCACCCTGCCAGTCGAGCTGCTCGGGCACGTTCCACAGGGCGCGGAAGCGGCGGTTGGAATTGAGCACCATGCCTTGCAGATTGTCGACCAGGATGCCGTCGATGGTCGAGTCGAGTATGCTGCGCAGCACGGCCTGGCTGCGCTGGGCGCTGTCGGCCAGCGCCACCAGCGTCGTTTGCCCCTCCTTGAGCTCGGCCGTCAGCACGCGCGCGCGGCGCAGCGCGGCGCGCGCCTTGGCGCGACTGCGCGCCAGCAGCCAGGCCAGCCCCGCCAGCGTGACGCCGAGCAGCAGGCCGGCGCCGGCGATCAGGCGCGGCTTGTCGGCCCGGCTGCCGAGCGGACCGAGCGGCTCGCTCAGGCGCACGCTCCAGCGGTGGCCGGCTATCCGTATCGTTTGCACCGCCGCGCGCCGCGCGGGGCCATCGGCGGCAGCGGCGCCCGTGTCGTACATCAGCGCGGCCGGCGCCAGCGCGGCGCCGTCGTAGATTTCCACGTCGAGCTTGCCGCTGTAGGCGCTCCCTATGCCACTCATCACGTCGCCGATGCGGAACGGCGCATAGACCCAGCCGCGCAGCGCGGCGCGGCGCTCGGCCAGCGTGGCGTGCGGCGCGCCGTTGCGGTACACGGGCAGCACCACCAGAAAGCCGGCCTGCTCCGGCGGCAGCGCCGTGCTCTCCTGCACCAGGCGCACCCGGCCGCTCATGGCCGGCATGCCCGAATCGCGCGCCTGCTCCAGCGCCGCGCGGCGCACCGGCTCGGACCACAGGTCGTAGCCGAAGGCGCGCAGATTGCTGCCGCTGAACGGCTCCAGATAGGTGCTGGCCGCGTAGGCGGCGCGCCGGCCCGGCGGCGTGATGGTGAAATCGGGATAGCCTTCGGCGCGGACCATGGCGATATAGGCGTCGCGGCCGGCGTCGTCGAGCAGCGCGATGTAGCCGACGCCGTGGATGCCGGGGAAATGCTGGTTCAAGTCCTGGCCGGCCAGGTAGGCGCGGAATTCGCCGCGCTCGACATCGTGCGAGCTGGCGAACAGGCCCTGCACGCCGTACAGCACCTGCACATAGATCTGCATGCGCTGGGCGACATTGTTGAGCAGCTCGTGGACGCGGAAATCAAAATCGCCCTGGGCGTCTTGCGCCGCGTCGGTGCGCGCACTGTGCCACAGCGCCAGCGTGGTGGCCAGGCACAGGGACAGGATCAGACTGGACAGCAATGCCGGGCTCAGCAAAAGCTGCAGCATCCGGCCGCGCCGCGGCCTGGCAACAGGATGATTCATGAACGGTGGGCGCCTCAACTCGACACGGTGAACTAGCCGCAACGCCAGCACCTGGCGTGTGGGTCATAGTACGTGAGAGCTTGCACGCACGCAATAACACGCTGACGCGGCGGGCCACAAATGCCGCGCCGGACCCGAATCAGCAACAGCGCGACCGGGCCGCCTTGCCGGTCCGACTCAGCCCGGTGCGGCCGACGTCAGTCCGGGAAGCGGTCGCCGAACATCGGCAAGCCGCTCCGCGAGCCGGCGCGGGTGGCCTCGTCCTGGATCACATCCCAGTGCTCGACGAAGATGCCGTCGACGATGCGCAAGATGTCGAGCACCACCCACGACGGCCCCGGCAGGCCGGAGAAGCGGCCGTGCAGCATGACGAAATCGCCCTCGGCCATCACCAGGCTCGCTTCGTACTTGACCGAGGCCGGCAGGCTGGCGATCAGATTGAACAGGCCGTCGCGGCCCGGCGGGATGTGGGCGCTGTGCTGCAAATAATCGGGCGACCAGTAGCGTTCGGCGGCGCCGGGATCGCGCCGATTGAAGGCGGCGTCGAAGGCGGCCAGCGCCAGGGCTTTGTTGTTCGCTTCTTTGGTGTTCATGCGCTTCTCCAGGGTTGGGGCAATCACGATTATGATCGACATTGTGATTGTGCCGGCCCGGCCGCTGGCTGTCAATCACAATTTAGGTCATAATTGTGTTTTGAGAATGCGGCGGGAGTGGACCATGGGAGTATCGAAAGAACAGACCGTTTTGAACCGGCAAGCGATCCTGGCGGCGGCCGAGCGCCTGTTCCGCGAACGCGGCGTCGACGGCGTGGGATTGGTGGAATTGATGAAGGAAGCCGGTTTCACGCAGGGCGGCTTTTACAACCACTTCGAGTCCAAGCAGGCGCTGGCGGCGGAAGTGGTGAACCACGCCCTCGCCGCGGCCGGCGACAAGCTGGCGGCGGACCTGGGCCAGCCGCTGGCGCCCGGCCAAGACCTGTTGCGGCGCCAGCTCGATTATTATTTTTCCAGCGCCCACCGCGACGATCTGGCGAGCGGCTGCGCCATCGGCGGCATGGCCGGCGAAGTGGCGCGCCTGAACGCCGACGCCCAGCTCCATTTCGCGCAGGGCATGGAAGCGGCGTTCAGCGCCTTCGGCGCATTGCTGGCGGCGTCGGCCGCGACGTCGGCCGCGAGCTCGGCCGGAGCACCGGCATCGGCGCCAAATTCGCGACCCGGCGGGCGCGCCCGCGCCATCGCCCTGTACTGCGAGATGGTGGGTGCGCTGATGTTGTCGCGCGCCGTCGGCGACGCCGTGCCGGCGCTGTCGGAAGAAATCCTGCGGGCCGCGCGCGACAGCACCTTCGCGGCCCTGATCTGATCTGAGCTAGCCGGCGGCGACAGCGGCCCGCCGCATGCCCAGGCAGTGGATGCCGGCCGCGACCAGGCCCAGCACGACGCCGAAGACGACGATGCCGCTCCAGCCGTAGCGCGCCATCAGCGAGCCGCTGGCCATCACGCCGAGCGCGCCGCCGGTGAAGGTGGCCGTCATGTACAGGCTGTTGATGCGGCCCTGCGCCTTGGGATCGACGGCGAAGGCGCGGGTCTGGTTGGACACCAGGCCCGACTGCACGCCGATGTCGAGCACGATCACGCCGATCACCAGAAATATCAGCGACGACTGCGCGCCGGCCAGCAGCAGAAACGCCAGCGTGACGATGGCGATGCTGGCGCCGATGACGGTGCGCGAGCCGAGCCGGTCGGCGGCGCGTCCGCCCAGCGTCGCGGCCAGCGCGCCGGCCGCGCCGATGATGCCGAAGCCGCCCGCCCACGCGCTGCCCAGGTGCAGCGGCCCGTTCGCCAGCAGCGCCGCCAGGTTGACCCAGAAGGCGTTGAAGCACGCCCACAGCAGCGCCTGCACCATCATCGATTCGCGGATGGGGCGATGGTCGCGCGCCAGCGGCCACAGCGACGCCAGCAGGCGGCCGTAGGACAAGTCCGTGGTGCTC
>NZ_JANXMI010000155.1 GCF_025354735.1 Rugamonas sp. | reverse complement strand
CATGCGCGTGGCGATGGGCCTGGCGCTCAACGAGAGCGACCGCGAGGCGCGCGCCATCGAGTTCTACCACCTGCTGTCGTCGTTCGACTTCATGAGCTCGACCCCGACCCTGTTCAACTCCGGCACGCTGCGCTCGCAGCTGTCGTCGTGCTACCTGACCACCGTGTCGGACGACCTCGAAGGCATCTACGACGCCATCAAGGAAAACGCCCTGCTGGCCAAGTTCGCCGGCGGCCTCGGTAACGACTGGACCCCGGTGCGCGCGCTGGGCGCCCACATCAAGGGCACCAACGGCAAATCGCAAGGCGTGGTGCCGTTCCTGAAAGTGGTCAACGACACCGCCGTCGCCGTCAACCAGGGCGGCAAGCGCAAGGGCGCCGTCTGCGCCTACCTGGAAACCTGGCACATGGACATCGAGGAATTCCTCGACCTGCGCAAGAACACCGGCGACGACCGCCGCCGCACCCACGACATGAACACGGCCAACTGGATTCCCGACCTGTTCATGAAGCGCGTGATGGAAAAGGGCGACTGGACCCTGTTCTCGCCGTCGGACACGCCGGACCTGCACGACCTGGTCGGCCGCGCCTTCGAAAAAGCCTATGTCGCCTACGAAGCCAAAGCCGCCGCCGGCGAAATCCGCGTCTTCAAGAAGATCGCGGCGCTGGACCTGTGGCGCAAGATGCTGTCGATGCTGTTCGAGACCGGCCACCCTTGGATCACCTTCAAAGATCCTTGCAACATCCGTTCGCCGCAGTCGCACGTGGGCATGGTCCACAGCTCCAACCTGTGCACCGAGATCACGCTCAACACCGGTCCTGACGAAATCGCCGTCTGCAATCTGGGTTCGGTCAACATGCCGGCCCATATGAAAGAGGGCAAGCTCGATCACGTCAAGCTGGAAAAGACCATCCGCACCGCGATGCGCATGCTCGACAACGTCATCGACATCAACTACTACGCCGTCGAAAAAGCGCGCAACGCCAATATGCGCCACCGTCCGGTGGGCCTGGGCGTGATGGGCTTCCAGGATTGCCTGCACATGATGCGCGTGCCGTTCGCCTCCGACACCGCCGTCGCCTTCGCCGACACGTCGATGGAAGCGGTCTGCTACTACGCCTACCTGGCCTCGACCGAGCTGGCCGAGGAACGCGGCCATTACGCCTCGTTCAAGGGCTCGCTGTGGGACCGCGGCATCCTGCCGCAGGATTCCGTCAAGCTGCTGGCCGAGGAGCGCGGCGGCTATCTGGAAGTGGACGGCTCGTCGGCCATGGACTGGTCGCTGGTGCGCAGCCGCATCAAGCAGTTCGGCATGCGCAACTCGAACTGCGTGGCGATCGCGCCGACGGCGACGATTTCGAACATCATCGGCGTGTCGGCCTGCATCGAGCCGACCTTCCAGAACCTGTACGTGAAATCGAACCTGTCGGGCGAGTTCACCGAGATCAACGCCTTCCTGGTGCGCGACCTCAAGGCGCGCGACCTGTGGGATGAGGTCATGATCTCGGACCTGAAATACTTCGACGGTTCGCTCACCAAGATCGACCGCGTGCCGCAAGACCTGCGCGACCTCTACGCCACCGCCTTCGAAGTGTCGCCGACCTGGCTGGTGGAAGGCGCGTCGCGGCGCCAGAAGTGGATCGACCAGGCCCAGTCGCTGAACATCTACATGGCCGGCGCCTCGGGCAAGAAGCTCGACGAAACCTACAAGCTGGCCTGGCTGCGCGGCCTGAAGACGACCTACTATCTGCGCACCATCGCGGCGACGCACATGGAGAAGTCGACCTCCAAGACCGGCGCCCTGAACGCGGTGGCGGTGGACGGCGGCATGTCGGCCAGCGCGATCGCCACCCAGGCCGCCGGCATCGCCAGCGCCACGGCGGCGGCGGTATCGGCGATGGCCGCACCGGTGGCCGAGGTGGTCGATGCCGACGCCGACGGCGAAGCCTGCTACCTGCGTCCCGGCGACGACGGCTTCGAGGAATGCGAAGCTTGCCAGTAAGCCGCCGCGCTGGCGATGAGCCGGCGCTGTACTAATATATAGAGAGAACCGCCCCGGCCCGCCGGGCGGTTCCATTTTCGATACCGAATTCTGAAGGAAACCACCATGTCGCTGTCCTGGGACGAAGAAACCGCACCGGCCGCAACGCCCGCCGTGCATCAAGCCGAACTGGCCGACGTCGCGCCGGAACTGGTCGCCAAGCGCGTCAACGCCGACGACAAGCGCATCATCAACGGCAAGACCGACGTCAACCAGCTGGTGCCGTTCAAGTACAAATGGGCCTGGGACAAATACCTGGCCGGCTGCGCCAACCACTGGATGCCGCAGGAAGTGAATATGCAGCGCGACATCGAGCTGTGGAAGAACCCCAACGGCCTGACCGACGACGAGCGCCGCCTGGTCAAGCGCAACCTGGGCTTCTTCGTCACCGCCGACTCGCTGGCCGCCAACAACATCGTGCTGGGCACCTACCGCCACATCACGGCGCCGGAATGCCGCCAGTACCTGCTGCGCCAGGCCTTCGAGGAAGCCATCCACACCCACGCCTACCAGTACATCGTCGAGTCGCTGGGCCTGGACGAGGCCGAGATCTTCAACGCCTACAACGAAGTCAAGTCGATCCGCGACAAGGACGAGTTCCTGATCCCCTTCATCAACACGCTGACCGATCCGGCCTTCACCACCGGCACCGTCGAGAACGACCAGAAACTGCTGAAGTCCCTGATCGTCTTCGCCTGCCTGATGGAAGGCCTGTTCTTCTACGTCGGCTTCACCCAGATCCTGGCGCTGGGCCGCCAGAACAAGATGATGGGCGCCGCCGAACAGTATCAATACATCCTGCGCGACGAATCGATGCACTGCAATTTCGGCATCGACTTGATCAACACGATCAAGATGGAAAATCCGCTGCTGTGGACTCCGGCCTTCCGCGAAGAGATCAAGGCGCTGTTCATGCAGGCCGTCGAACTGGAATACGCCTACGCCGAAGACACCATGCCGCGCGGCGTGCTCGGTCTGAACGCGCCGATGTTCAAGGGCTATCTGCGCTTCATCGCCAACCGCCGCGCCACGCAGATCGGCCTCGAGACGCTGTTCGACCAGGAAGAAAATCCCTTCCCGTGGATGAGCGAGATGATCGACTTGAAGAAGGAGCGTAACTTCTTCGAGACCCGCGTCACCGAATACCAGACCGGCGGCGCGCTGAACTGGGATTAAACCCGGCGCGCTCCGCGCCACGGTCGGCCCAGACCAAAAAGCCCGACAGAGAAATCTGCCGGGCTTTTTTCATCTGCGCGATTGATGGGCCAGTCGCACGATGCTCAACATTCCCATCCCTTAGATCTGGGCCGAGCCGCCATCGACGAACAATTCGCTGCCGTTGACGAAGCTGCTGTCGTCGGACGCCAGGAACAGGGCGGCGCTGGCCACTTCGTCCGGGTCGCCCAGGCGGCCCAGCGGTGTCGTCGCCTTGACCATGTCCACCATTGCCTGGTTCTGCTCGGCCGACGAGGCCAGGCCGTGCCAGCCCGGCGTCGACGTGGAGCCCGGCACCAGCACGTTGACACGGATGCGGCGCGGCGCCAGGTCCAGTATCCAGCCGCGCGCGAAGTTGCGTACCGCCGCCTTGCTGGCGCTGTAGACGCTGAAAGCCGGGATGCCGGTGGTGGCGCTGGTCGATCCGGTCAGGATCACGGAGGCGCCGTTCTTCAGCAGCGGCAGCGCCTTCTGCACGGTGAACAACGTGCCTTTCACGTTGATCGAGAAGATGCGGTCGAACTGTTCTTCGCTGATCTCGCCCAGCGGCGCGAAGTCGCCGCCGCCGGCGTTGGCGAACAGGATGTCGATGATGCCGGCTTCGCGCCGCACCGTGTCGTACAGGCGGTCGAGATCTTCCAGCGAGGCGATGTCGCCATGCACCCCGACCGCCCCGCCGCCGACGGCGGAGACGGCTGCGTCGAGTTCGGCCTGGCGCCGGCCCATCATGAAGACGCGCGCCCCTTCGGCGGCGAAACGTTTGGCCGTCGCCAGTCCGATGCCGCTGTTGGCGCCGGTGATGACGGCGATTTTTCCATCGAGCTTGCCCATGTCTGATTCCTTAAATGTGTGAAAGTGGGGCTATTATGAAACGATGATTTCGTTTATGCTAGTACCTACCTAAACGTAAGTAATGGATTTAGCTATGGAAAATATTTGTGGACTCGACGTGGCGCTCGGCGTCGTCGGCGGCAAATGGAAGCCGCTGATACTGTTTCATCTGAACGGCGGACCGTGCCGCTTCGGCGAATTGAAGCGGCGCATCGGCGGCATCAGCGAGAAGATGCTGATCCAGAGCCTGCGCGAACTGACCGACGACGGCATGCTGACGCGGCGCGACTACAAGGAAGTGCCGCCGCGCGTCGACTACGAGCTGACCGCTTTCGGCCACAGCCTCGCGCGCGCGCTGGTGCCCTTGTGTGAGTGGGGCAATCAGAACCGGCGGCGCATCGATCAGATGCTGGCGAAGGGGGCGGCGCTGTCCAGCTGATGCGCGACGCGGCGTGATTTTTTTGCGCGCTTCATCAGCGTCGCATCGCGCCGCCGCCGGCCGTCGCTGCGCCGCGTAGTCCACCGCGCGCCATCGGGCCGTCGAAGTTGGTGTGCGCACGCTGTGCCGCGCGCGGCATCGCCGCCGCCGTCGCGGTAATCCGCTTGCCAAGTGCGTGCGCGTGTCGCATAATCGCGACGAATTTAAAAACAGTGTGCGCGGCAGCGCGATGCGGTGCGCGGTTTTCGAATTTGTCCGGCGCGCGGTGCGCCGCGGCGCTCCCCGATTTTGAAGACGCCCTTATAAACGTTGGCGCGTTTTCGAGGCGATGTGCTTCGATCGGTGACCGATGCGGTGGCCGCGATGGCGATGCGGTGCGCGATGCGATGGACGCGGCGCGCGGCGATGGCATCGAATCGGCGCGCGGGCGTGTGCTGGCGCGCTTAGCGTGAAAAAAAGCTGGCGAATATCTCTCGTGCCGGTTGCGCACCGACAAGGTTTTCGTGTACTTTACGAGATTGAAATTGTGTGATTGTGAAGGCGCTTTTTTTTCAAACGCTCCAGCTGCAAAAAAAACACAAACATGGGACACAGAAGTCGCACAGATATGCACAAGACCATACCGTTTTTTGTCGACCGTCTTGCCTGATTGAGTTCGGGCCGGGCGGTTTTTTGTTTGAAAACGGGGTGGCTGCGATGTTGGTGACGGTGCTGAACACACGCCCGAAAACCCCGACGGACATCGCGACAAGATTCAGGCCGGACGCGCGCCCACGGTGGCGGCGCTCCACGCCGATGGCGGCAACGCCGCCCGCACGAGCGGGCGCGCTGCCGTCTTACCGCATTCATTAGCGCAAACCTTCGTTTGTGCCGATGAATAATTCGCCTGGCCCACGGGGGCTGGACGGGTTTTAATCTTGTGCTGAATTTTCCCATCCCAGATGAAGGAGAAATAAAAATGGCAACTGCCGCTAAGAAATCCGAAGTAAAAAAACCAGCCGTCAAGGCTGCTCCCGCCGCTAAAAAAACGGCCGCCGCCGCCAAACCAGCCGCGAAACCAGCCACCAAGGCCGCCGCCAAGCCAGCCGCTAAAGCCGCCGCCAAACCGGCCGTGAAAAAAGCCGCCGCCAAAGCCGCCGCCAAGCCGGCCGCCAAAGCCGCCGCCAAGCCGGTAGCGAAAGCGAAAGCCGCCGCCAAACCAGTGGCGAAAAAAGCTGTCGCCAAAGCCGTCGCCAAGCCGGTCGCCAAAGCCGCCGCCAAGCCGGCAGTGAAAGCGAAAGCCGCCGCCAAGCCAGTGGCGAAAAAAGCCGCCGCCAAGCCAGCGGTGAAAGCCAAAGCCGCCGCCAAGCCGGTCGCGAAAAAAGCCGCTGCCAAGCCGGTCGCCAAAGCGGCCGTCAAGCCAGCCGCGAAGGCCACCGCCAAGCCGGCAGCCAAAGTCGCCGCGAAACCGGCCGCTAAAAAACCCGTAGCCAAAGCGGCAGCCAAACCGGCTGCAAAGGCTGCGGCTAAGCCAGCGGCAAAAAAGCCGGCCGCTAAAGTCGCCGCCAAGCCGGTCGCCGCACCGGTCGCCAAGGTCGCCGCCAAACCGGCAGCCAAGCCGGCCGCCGCACCCGTGGCCGCGCCAGTCGCCGCCGCGCCGGCCGTGGCCAAGCCTGTCGTCAAAGCCGCTCCTAAAAAAGCCGCCGCGCCGAAGAAGGAAGCTGTCGCCAAGCCGGTCGCACCGGTGGCCGCTCCCGCCGCGAAAACCGTGCTGGCACCGGCCGCCGCCTGGCCGTTCCCGACCAGCACCCGCCCATCCTGAGCGTGAATTGAAGGTCGCCCGCTGAGGCAACCTGCCGCTGTGTGAGACAATCACACAGCGGCTTTTTTTTGGAGGGTACTCGTGCTTAGTATTGTTATGTTGATCGTCGATACCGTCGCCAGTGTGCTCGGCGGCGTGCTGTTGTTGCGGTTCTGGATGCAAGCCATCCGCGTGCGTCCGCCCTCGTCGGTGGCGCAATTTACTTTTCAATTGTCCGACTGGCTGGTACGGCCGCTGCGCCGCATCGTACCGGGTGTCGGTGGCTATGACTGGGCCAGTTTGATCGGCGCGTTTTTGATCGTGCTGCTGGCGACGTCGGTGATGTTCATCGCCGGCTGGCCGGTGCAGGCGGTGCTGTTGCAGGCGCTGCAGCGTTTCCTGCAATGGATTTTGTACGGCTTCATGGCGCTGCTGGTGATCGAGGCCATCTTCAGCTGGATCAATCCGCACGCGCCGCTGGCGCCGTTCGTGCGCGCGCTCAACGAGCCGCTGCTGCGTCCGCTGCGCCGCGTGGTGCCGCTGATCGGCAGTCTGGATATGTCGCTGCTGGTGGCGCTGATCCTGTTGCAGATCGCGCAGCTGGTGCTGGGCATGGCCTTCGCCGGCCGATGAGCCGAGGCTGGTGTAGCGCCGTGCCGGGCGGCGTGCGCCTGGCGGTGCAGATCCAGGCCAATGCGAAGAAGACGGAAGTGATCGGCGTGCTCGATGACGCGCTGAAGATCAAGCTGCACGCGCAGCCCATCGAGGGCAAGGCCAATGAGGCGCTGATACGGTTTCTGGCCGAGGCCTTGTCCGTGCCGCGCAGCGCGGTGGCGCTGACGCATGGGCACACTAATAAACGCAAGCTGCTGGAGGTCGCGGCGCCCACGCTGACGCCGGAGCGGGTGGCGCAGTTGCTGGGGGCGCAGCTGTGCGTGACTTCGGGGGCAGACCACGGTTTCGAATGATCTCTCGAAACCGTGGTCTGACCCCCGGTCTTGACCCCCGGTCTTGACCGTGGTCTTGCGGCCGCTTAGTAGCGGTAGCCGAACGCCGCTTCGAAGCGGTCGGCGATTTCGGCCGCCGTGAACTTGTGGTTCTGGCCGCCCTTGTGGGCGATCTTGATGGCGCCCAGCAGGCTGGCCAGACGGCCCGTGGTTTCCCACTTCCAGCCCTTGGTGATGCCGAACAGCAGGCCGGCGCGGTAGGCGTCGCCGCAGCCGGTCGGGTCCAGCACGGCCGTCGCTTCGACGGCGGGAATGTCGATGCGCTCGCCGCCGGCATAAATCTCCGACCCCTTTTCGCCGCGCGTGACGATCAGCGCTTCCAGGCGGCTGGCGATGTCCGGCAGCGTCAGGCCGGTGCGGTCCATCAGCAGTTCGATTTCGTAGTCGTTGGCGCTGACGTAGCTGGCTTTGTCGATGAAGTCGATCAGCTGTTCGCCGTTGAAGCGCGGCAGCTGCTGGCCCGGGTCGAACATGAAGGGGATCTTCAGCGCGGCCAGGTCGGCGGCGTGTTTCAGCATGCCCTGGTCGCCGTCCGGCGAAATGATGGCGACGCGGGCCGGGCCGGCGTCGGCGACCGCGTTCTCGTGCGCGTACGACATCGCGCCCGGGTGGAAGGCGTTGATCTGGTTGTTGTCGGCGTCGGCCGTGACGAAGCACTGGGCGTTGTACGCGTCCTGCTTGATGAGGATGTTGGCGGTCGAAATGTCGAGCTGGTGCAGGCGTTCGATGTAGGGGGCGTTGTCCTGGCCCATGACGCCGACGATGCGCGGGTCGCCGCCCAGCATCTTGAGGTTGTAGGCGATGTTGCCGGCGCAGCCGCCGTATTCGGTGCGCATGGTCGGCACCAGGAAGGACACGTTCACTTTGTGCAGCTGGTCGGCCAGCAGGGTGTCGCCGAACTTGCCGGGGAATTGCATGATGGTGTCGATGGCGAGCGATCCGCAGATCAGGGTGGTCTCATTCATGGTGTGGCCTTATGGGTAGAAGACGGCGATGTGGTAGCCCGATGCCTTGAGCTGGACGATTTCAAAATACAGTTTGACCGATTGTTCGGAGTGCGGCGCGAAGCCCTGGGCCGCCAGCGCGGCCGGGGTGGAGTCGGCCGGCGCGCTCAGGTAATCGCGCGGCGCGAAGACGCGGCGCAGCACCGGCTTGTCGGCGTTGTCGTTGAGGACCAGCTCGATGTGCGGCCAGGTTTGCGTGATCGCGCCGCTGTTGCGCAGCAGCGTGGTGAACGCATAGGTATTCTCGGCCACCGTTTGCAGCTCGCCCGGCTCGATGTTCAGGTCGTCGATCTGGGTCGGCAGCTCGATTTTGCAGCCGAGCGCGGCGCAAACCTTGGTCAGCGCCGGCTTGAGCTGCGGCAGCTCGGCCGCCAGCTGGTTGCGGAAGGTGGCGATGCCTTGCCCCAGCAGCGCGGCCAGCAGC
>NZ_JANXMI010000154.1 GCF_025354735.1 Rugamonas sp. | reverse complement strand
GAAACTGTGGTCTGACCCCGGGTCCACGAAACTATGCTCTGCCGCCGTGTGTCCGCGGCGCCAGAGTCACGCCAGCCGCCAGCCGCGCGCGCCAATCTGCGCTACCATGCGCCTTTGCCGACTCAACGCTCACCATCATGTCCAACTCCGTCGACCTGTCCCCGCTGGGGAAAACCTCCGCCTACCGCACCGATTACGCGCCGGAGCTGCTGTTTCCGATCGCGCGCCAGGGCAAGCGCGACGAGCTGGGCCTGTCCGGCACCCTGCCTTTCTTCGGCGTCGACATCTGGAACGCCTACGAAATCTCGTGGCTGAACCTGCGCGGCAAGCCGCAGGTGGCGATCGCCCGCATCACCGTGCCGGCCGACTCGCCCAACATCGTCGAATCGAAATCGTTCAAGCTCTACCTGAACTCCTACAACCAGACCCGCCTGGCCAGCGTCGACGCGCTCAAGGCGCTGCTGTTGCAGGACCTGTCGGCCGGCTTCGGCGCTAACGTCCACATCACGCTGACGCTGCCGGACGACTTCGGCCAGCTGAAAATGGGCGAGCTCGACGGCGTGTCGCTGGACCGCCTCGACATCGACGTCGACAGCTACAATCCCGCCCCAGAACTGCTGCGCGCCAACCACGACGAGGCACCGGTCGAAGAAAAACTGCTGTCCCACCTGCTCAAGTCGAACTGCCTGGTCACCGGTCAGCCCGACTGGGCCAGCGTGCAGATCCACTACGCCGGGCCGCAAATCGACCAGGAAAGCCTGCTGCGCTACCTGATCGGCTTCCGCGAGCACAACGAGTTCCACGAACAGTGCGTCGAGCGCATCTTCACCGACATCCTGCGCCAGTGCGCGCCGCAGCAGCTGGCCGTCTACGCGCGCTACACGCGGCGCGGCGGACTCGACATCAATCCCTGGCGCAGCAACTTCAGCACCGCCACCCGGCCGCCGAATTTGCGCGGCGCCCGTCAATAAGGCGCGCACGCGGTCATCTTTTACAGTCGGACAATAACGACAGGCGTATGATGGAGCTGTGCCCGCGCCGCGAAAGTTGCCGTGGAAACGGTAAAAAATCGGTATAAAACGGGGCTGGCGGCGAAAAAAACGGCAAATTTCGCCTTTTCGACGTGGAAATAGCGTATCGTCCACCCAGTATATTTTTCACAACAAGTCCCGCCGCCCGTGCGGGCCCGTGATGGAACGCAACGTGGCTGCGCGGGCAAGCGAATTCATGTTACACGGCGCGCAAACAAGCCTATAATTCTGCTCGCAAGCCACCTTTGTGCGTCGCACCATTTCATGTCGCGTTATGAACAACCTCAGCAAAATACTCTCACTTGAAAATGTCCTGCTCGATCTGGAAGTGTCGAGCAAAAAGCGCGCCTTCGAGCAAGCCGGCCTGATTTTCGAAAACAATTGCGGCATCGCCCGCTCCACCGTGTCGGACAATCTGTTCGCCCGCGAACGGCTGGGCTCGACGGGCCTGGGCCACGGCGTGGCCGTGCCGCACGGGCGCATCAAGGGCATGAAAAGCCTGAAATCGCCGCTGGCCGCCTTCGTGCGCCTGGTCGAGCCGATTCCCTTCGAATCGCCCGACGGCAAGCCGGTCAACCTGCTGTTCTTCCTGCTGATCCCCGACCACTTGACCCAGCAGCACCTGGAAATCCTGTCCGAAATCGCCGAGATGTTTTCCGACGACGCCTTCCGCACAGCGCTGTCGACCGATCCCGATCCGAAGTCGGTGCACGCGCGCATCGTCAACTGGCTGCCCAGCCTGCAGGCGGCCGGCTAAACTTCGGCGGCCGCGAGGGCCTTGGGGTACACTAAGGCCTCTCCCTCTTGACTGATGACCGCCCATGTTGCAAACGCCGCTGACGATACAAAGACTGTACGACGATAATCGCGAAAGTTTGCAGCTCGGCTGGTTCGCCGGCTTCCCCGGCGGCGAGCGCCTCATTTCCGGCGACGTTTCCTCCGCCGCCGACCAGGTCGGCCACCTGAACACCATCCACCCGGGCCGCATCCAGGTCTTCGGGCACCAGGAAATCAATTACTACCAGCGCCTGAAATCGTTGACGCGCACCCACGTCATCGGCGAGCTGATCGCGGGCGGACCGCCGGCGCTGATCGTCGCCCAGGGCCTGGAGACGCCGCCCGACATCCTCGCCATCTGCGACGACAAAAACATCCCGCTGTTCTCGACGCCGCTGCCGGCCGCGCAGGTGATCGACTTCTTGCGCGTCTACCTGTCGAAGAAGCTGGCGCAGCGCATCATCATGCACGGCGTGTTCATGGACGTGCTGGGGGTGGGCGTGCTCATCACCGGCGACTCGGGCCTGGGCAAAAGCGAACTGGGCCTGGAACTGATTTCGCGCAGCCACGGCCTAGTGGCCGACGACGCCGTCGAGTTCTCGCGCATCGCGCCGAACATGATCGAAGGCCGCTGCCCGACGCTGCTGCAAAACCTGCTGGAAGTGCGCGGCCTGGGACTGCTGGACATCAAGGCCATCTTCGGCGAGACGGCCGTGCGGCGCAAAATGCGCCTGAAGCTGATCGTGCACCTGGTGCGGCGCAGCGCGCTGGAGGAGGAAGTCGAACGGCTGCCGTTCCAGTTCCCGACCGAGGACGTGCTGGGCCTGCCGATCCGCAAGGTGGTGATCCCGGTGGCGGCCGGCCGCAACATCGCGGTGCTGCTGGAGGCGGCCGTGCGCAACACCATTTTGCAGCTGCGCGGCATCGACACGCTGCAGGAATTCATGGAACGCCAGCGTCAGGCCATGAGCGGCGATTAAAACACACCCACCCATGCACAAAAGGAAGCCATATGGAATAAGGCTTCCTTCAGCGGGGCAGGCATCGGGCATGGCCTGATACATCGCGCGTCAACCGCATGCCGTCTTGTTACGGTATCATCTAGTTATGCATATCGTTCTTATCACCGGCATCTCCGGCTCCGGCAAATCGGTCGCGCTCAACGTCCTCGAAGACACGGGCTACTACTGCGTCGACAATCTGCCGCCCGCGCTCCTGGCCAGCCTCGTCACCACGGTGCTGGCTGAAGGCACCGAGGCGCTGGCCGTCGCCGTCGACGCGCGCAGCGCCGAATCGCTGGCCACGCTGCCGGCCGACGTCAAGCTGCTGCGCAGCCAGGGCCACGACGTCAAGGTCATGTTCCTGACCGCGAACACGCACTCGCTGGTGGCGCGCTTTTCCGAAACGCGGCGCAGCCATCCGCTGTCGCATGAAATGCGGCCGGGGCAGAATCCGGCCGCGCGCCGCACGCTGATCGAATGCATCATGGAAGAGCGCGAGCGGCTGGCGGCGATCGAGAAGCTGGGCCACGTGATCGACACCTCGGAACTGAGCGCCAACAAGCTGCGCGGCTGGATCAAGGACTTGGTGGCGATTGAACGGGCGCCGCTGACGCTGTTCTTCGAGTCGTTCGCGTTCAAGCTCGGCGTGCCGCTCGACGCCGATTTCGTGTTCGATGTGCGGGCGCTGCCGAATCCCTATTACGACCTGGCGCTGCGGCCGCTGACCGGACGCGACGCGCCGGTGATCGCCTTCCTCGACGCCCAGCCGGACGCGCTCGAACTGCTCAACGATATCCGCGCCTTCATCGAAAAATGGCTGCCGTCGTTCAAGACCGATAACCGCAGCTATCTGACCGTGGCGCTGGGCTGCACCGGCGGCCAGCACCGCTCGGTGTACATGGCCGAACGGCTGGCGCAGTATTTCCACGCCAATGAACGGGTCGTGCTGCGGCACCGCGAGCAGTCCTGAGGTGGCCGCTGGCACCGGGGTCAGATACCCGCGTGAAGACGCCGACTGCGGCCATGAAACTCAAGCGTATCTGCCACCAGGTCTTGGCTTAACCCTGCGCGGCGAGGGGGCAAGCTTGCGGTCGCGCGGCGCAGCGGGCACACTCCGTGACTGACTTCAGCCCCTGTTCCGACCACATTAAGGACTCCGCCATGACCGCCACCACCCTCGCCGTGAACTACGCCGATATCGACGCCGCCGCGCGCCGGCTTGAGGGCGTCGCCCACCGCACGCCGGTGCTGACGTCGCGCCAGGCCGACGACATCAGCGGCGCGCAGCTGTTCTTCAAGTGCGAGAACTATCAGCGCGTGGGCGCCTTCAAATTCCGCGGCGCCTACAACGCCATCAGCTGCCTGTCGGACCAGCAGAAACAGCGCGGCGTGGTCGCTTTCTCATCGGGCAATCACGCGCAGGGCATGGCGCTGGCGGCGCGCATGCTGGGCGTGAAGGTGACCATCGTCATGCCCAGCGACGCGCCGGCGATGAAGCTGGCCGCGACGCGCGAATACGGCGCCGAAGTCATACTCTACGACCGCCAGCAGGAAGACCGCGAAGTGATCGCCGCCAGGCTGGGACAGGAGCGCGGCCTGGCCGTGATTCCCGCCTACGACCACGCCGACGTCATCGCCGGCCAGGGCACGGTGGTCAAGGAGCTGATCGAGGAAGTCGGTCCGCTCGACTATCTGTTCGTCTGCACCGGCGGCGGCGGACTGCTGTCGGGCAGCGCGATCGCGGCCGCGCATTGGTCGCCGGGCTGCGTCGTCATCGGCGTCGAGCCGGAGGCGGGCAACGACGCGCAACGCTCGCTGCGCAGCGGCCAGATCGTCCACATCGAGGTGCCGGCCACCATCGCCGACGGCGCGCAGACGCAGCATATCGGCAAGCTGGTGCTGCCGATTTTGCAGGCGCACGTGCACGATATCGTCACCGTCAGCGACGACCAGCTGCGGGCGCAGATCCGCTTCTTCGCCGAGCGCATGAAGATGGTGGTCGAGGGCGCCGGCGCGCTGGCGGCGGCGGCGGTGATGAACAAGGTGGTCGACGTGGCCGGGAAAAAAGTCGGCGTGATCGTCAGCGGCGGCAATATCGATATGGCGCTGTTCGCGGAGTGCATGGCGCGCAGCGCGCCGGTGCGCGGCTGATCCGCTGACGTCGACACCGCGGCCGCGGCACCGGGACCGCAACGCCGGCGCGGCCGAATCTCGACGCCGAATCGACCCATATTATTTATACCGTTTATATCGTTTATACCAAACCGACGGCCGCAAAAAAGGGCGCCGTGCGCGCCCTTTGTTTGATGGTGCCGGGGCCGTTGTTATAGGGGGGCGGCAGCGGGTTCGAAGGTGTCCGGCAGATGCTTGATCGCGTCGTGGCCGTGTTCCTGGACTTTGTTTTTGTACTTCATGACCTGGCGGTCGAGTTTGTCGATCAGGGTGTCGATCGCGGCGTACAGGTCTTGCGACAGGCTTTCCACATACACCGTCTTGCCGGACATGCGCAAATTGATTTCGGCCTTCTGGCGTTTCTCTTTCTCTTTAAGGTTATCTACGGTCAGGATGACAGCAATATCAATCACTTGATCAAAGTGGCGGGTGACGCGTTCCAGTTTATTTTGCACATATTCACGGATTGCCGAGGTCACTTCGAGATGATGTCCACTGATGGTGAGATTCATACACACTCCTAAAGATAATGTCGCTTGCGGTTAGTGCGTTGCCCTTTGCCGCCGGGCGCGCAGGAACCAGATAAATTCAGCTACAAAGACTTGCGGAGACTGACTGGCGGGATCTTGAGGGCTTCGCGGTATTTGGCGACGGTGCGTCGCGCAATGACCATCCCCTGTTCTCCCAGCATGTCCGCAATCTTACTGTCGGATAAAGGATTTTTAAGGTCTTCTGCTCCTGTGAGTTGCACAATCAGCGCACGGATCGCCGTCGAAGAGGCTTCCCCCCCTGCTTCGGTGGCGACGTGGCTGCCAAAGAAGTACTTCAACTCGAACATGCCATGCGGCGTCAGCATGTATTTTTGAGTTGTTACACGAGAAATAGTACTTTCGTGTAAACCCAGTGTATCAGCTATTTCGCGGAGCACAAGGGGCCGCATCGCAACGGCGCCGTGCGAGAAAAAGTTCTTTTGTCTTTCTACTATCGCCTGCGCCACGCGCAAAATCGTGTCGAAACGCTGGCGCATATTTTTAATCAGCCACTTCGCTTCCTGCAGCTGCGCGCCCATCGCGCCCTCGCCCTTGCCCTGTTTGAGCAGGTTGGCGTACATGGCGTTCACGCGCAGGCGCGGCATGACGTCGTTGTTCAGGCTGACCTGCCAGCCGCCGCGCGCCTTCTTGACGATCACGTCCGGCACCACGTAGTCCGAGGCGTCCGACGCGAAGGCCGAACCCGGGTGCGGATTGCACAGGCGGATCACGGTCTGCGCCTCGCGCAAATCCTCGTCGTCGCACAACAGCGCTTTTTTCAGCTTGTTGAAGTCGCGCTGGGCGAACCAGGTCAAATGGTTTTCGACGATCAGCAAGGCCATGCGGCGCGTCACCATGGCGATCTGCGGCAGGCGGCGGATTTGCAGCGCCAGGCATTCGGACGCGCTGCGGGCGCCGACGCCGGCCGGGTCGAAACTTTGCAGCAGCGACAAGGCGGTCTGCAATTCCTCCACGTCGATTTCCAGTTCGGCCGGGATGCGCGCGTAGATGTCTTCCAGCGGCTCCTCCAGATAGCCGTTCTCGTCGAGGGCGTCGACGATCAGTTCGACCAGGGCGCGGTCGCGCGCCTCGTGCACGGTGACGCGCATCTGCTCCATCAAGTGTTCGCGCAGCGTGCAGGCGCTGGCCTCGAGCTGCGGGCGCGCGTCCTCGTCGTCGGGGGCCTTGCTGCGGCCGGCGTCGCTCCAGTCGACGTCGGCGTCGGCGCTGCTGCTTTCGGTGTCGGCCGGCTGGTCGAACGGCGCCTCCTCGGCGGACGCGGCGGCCTCGGCCGGCTGCTGCGGCGGCCCTTCCGGCGGCGCCTCGCCGCTCACGCTGTGCTGGCTGATGGCGCCGTCGGCCAGCAGCCGCAGCGAGTGGTCGAGCGGATCGTCGAGCCGCTCGAGCAGCGGGTTATCGGTCAGCAGCTGTTCCAGCTCCTGGTGCAGCTCCAGCGTCGACAATTGCAGCAGCCGTATCGACTGCTGCAGTTGCGGCGTCAACGCCAGGTGCTGCGACGTGCGCAGTTGCAAGGACTGTTTCATGGATCACATGCGGAAGTGTTCGCCCAGATACACGCGACGCACCGATTCGTTGGCGATGATGTCGTCTGGCCGGCCTGACGCCAATACCGTGCCCTGGTTGATGATGTAAGCGCGGTCGCAGATGCCCAGCGTCTCGCGGACATTGTGGTCGGTGATGAGCACGCCGATCCCGCGTTCCTTGAGGAAGCGCACGATGCGCTGGATCTCGATGACGGCGATCGGGTCGACCCCGGCGAACGGTTCGTCGAGCAGCACGAAGCGCGGGTTGGTGGCCAGCGCGCGGGCGATTTCGACGCGGCGGCGCTCGCCGCCCGACAGCGACAGCGCCTGGTTGTCGCGCAGTTTTTCGATTTGCAGTTCGGCCAGCAGGGTGTCGAGCCGTTCCTGGATTTGCGGCTTCGACATGGGCTTGCCGTCCACCTGCTGGATTTCCAGCACGGCGCGGATATTGTCTTCCACCGTCAGCTTGCGGAACACCGACGCTTCCTGCGGCAGGTAGGACAGGCCGAGCGCGGCGCGGCGGTGGATGGGCAGGCTGGAGATGTCGGTGCCGCTGATGTCGATGGTGCCGGCGTCCGACGGCACCAGGCCGACGATCATGTAAAACGAGGTGGTCTTGCCGGCGCCGTTGGGACCCAGCAGGCCGACCACTTCGCCGCATTCGACCTGCAGCGACACGTCATGGACGACCTGGCGCTTGCCGTAGGTTTTTTGCAGACCGCGCACGATCAGGGTGCTGCCGCATTGTGCGTCCATATTATTGTCCCACCGGATTGGGCATCGGCACCGGGGCCGGCGTGGCCGGCGCGGCGGCCGGCGCGGCGCCCTTGGCCGGCGCGGCGCCGGTCGGCTTGAGCGCCGGCTGGATCACCATCGAACCGCGGCCCTTGCCGGGCACGCTCTCGCCGGTGACGGAATTTTTCAGGCTGAAGAATTCCTTGCGGCTGTCGTAGGAAATGAATTCGTTCTGCGCCTCGTCGCTGACGCGCGACCCTTCCAGGCGGCGCACCTTGGCGTTGGTGAACAGCTTGACCAGCTCGATCTTGCCGTCGTATTCGATGCGCTGGGCTTCGCCCTCTATCCACTGGTCGCCGGCGCCGTCGCGCTTCTGGCGGAAGGTGGCCGGCACGCCGTTGGCGGCCGTCATCGTCACGTATTGGTAGTTTTCCGGGTCGACCGTCAGCACCGCCTTGGCGGCCTTCATCAACAGCGTGCCGCGCGTGAGCACGACGTTGCCGGTGAAGGTGCGGATTTGCTTGACGTCGTCGATGTCGACCTGGTCGTACTTGATTTCGGTCGGCTTGTCGGAGTCGGCTTTTTCGGCGTGCGCCAGGCCGGCCAGGCCCGTCATCATCAGCCAGGCGGCCGACAGGAGATATTTTTTCATCGCAGTTCCGTTCAATCAGTAGTGTGGTGTGATGCGTGTCGGGATGCGTGTTGGGATGCGGACCCGGCCCGCTCGCATGATGGCGCCGCCGCCACCGTCAATGTGGCGGCGCGGCCGGCTTCGCCGCCGCGCGCGGCGGCAGGTCGAGCTGGCCGCGCCCGCCCATGTGGATCTGGCGCGTCGTGTTGTTGGCCTTCATGCCCACGCCGCTGGCCACCGAGCCGCCCACCGTCAGCACCACCGGCAAGTCGGTCTCCATCGTTTCATCGTCGGGGAACACGGTCAGCGCCTGCGTCTTCAGTTGCAGCGGCTGCGCCGTGGCCGAGCCTTCGCGTTCGACGTGGACATTATCCATCAGCTTGATGCGGCTGTTGTTCTGGTCCGCGTGCGCGCGCTCGGCGTGGATGTGCATGGGCGGCGTGTCGCCCTCGAGGCCGCGCACGATGGGCTTGTCGATGTCGGCCGAATCGTCGGCCGGGTGGTGGGTCAGCTTGTCGCCGGAAACGATGTAGCTGGGCCGGCCCGTTTTACTCAGGCGCACCATGCTGAAATTATGGATGATGTAGTCGGGCTCGTCGCGGTGGCTGTCGGCCTGCATTTGCTGGCCGTGATGGTTGACCACCTCGACCAGCCAGAAGCTGCCGAAG
The DNA here is from genome assembly GCF_025354735.1 of Rugamonas sp. Taxonomy (GTDB): domain Bacteria; phylum Pseudomonadota; class Gammaproteobacteria; order Burkholderiales; family Burkholderiaceae_D; genus Rugamonas. Next base: position 22,068 of record NZ_JANXMI010000154.1, on the reverse strand, counting down.
GCCAGCATCACGAAGACGGTGATGGTCAGCGATAAACGCCACAGGTGGGCGGTGCGTTTGCGGCCGGCCATCATCGCCCCGCGCGCTTCATAGGGTATGCCGGCATCATCAGATCACCTTGGCGCGGGTCAGGTCGTGGATGTGGAGCGCGCCGACCAGCTTGCCGTCCGCGTCGACCACCAGCATCTGGTTGATGCGGAACTGCTCCATCACGGCGACGGCGTCGACGGCCAGCTTTTCCGGCGCGATCGAACGCGGGTTGGCGTGCATGACGTCGCGGATGACGACCTTGCTGAAGTCCTGCACTTTTTCGATCATGCGGCGCAGGTCGCCGTCCGTGAACACGCCCAGCGGCCGGTGCTCGGCGTCGACGATGGCGGTCATGCCCATGCCCTTTTGCGTGATTTCCAGCAGCGCCGCCGTCAGCAGGGCGTCGGCCGGCACGGCGGGCACGGCGTCGCCGCTGCGCATGACGTCGCGCACGTGGGTCAGCAGGCGCCGGCCCAGCGCGCCGCCCGGATGCGAGCGGGCGAAGTCGTCCTCCTTGAAGCCGCGCAGGTCCAGCAGCGCGACGGCCAGCGCGTCGCCCAGCGCCAGCGTCACCGTGGTCGAGGCCGTCGGCGCCAGGTTCAGCGTGCACGCCTCCTTGGCCACGGAGACGTCGAGGTGGACGTCGGCCAGTTGCGCCAGGCTGGAATTGGGCTTGCCCGTCATCGAGATCAGGGTGCTGCCCATGCGCTTGACGACCGGCAGGATGGCCATCAGCTCGGCGCTTTCGCCGGAATAGGAAATGGCGATGAAGGCGTCGTCCGGGGTGACCATGCCGAGGTCGCCGTGCGCCGCTTCGGCCGGGTGCACGAACAGCGCCGGCGTGCCGGTCGAGGCCAGCGTGGCGGCGATCTTGCGGGCGATGTGGCCGGACTTGCCGATGCCGGACACGACCACGCGGCCCTTGCAGTTGAGCAGCAGCGCGATGGCGGCGCCGACGCTGGTGTCGGTGGCCAGGCGGGCATGCAGGGCGGTGATGGCGTCGGCTTCGATCTGCAGCGTTTCGCGGGCCAGCCGCAGCGCGCGCGCCGCCGTATTTGCGTCAAAAGCTTTCAGCATAAGTTTTTCATGGGTTACACTCATCCCCAAGTATAGCCGAATTGGGAAAGCAAAAAACTTGCCAAGGATAACAAAGCATAGAAACAGTGCACGTCGCGCCACGCCGGCCGCGCAGCCGCCGGGCAAGCGGGCTTGCTGCACCGCTTGCGCCCCCGCTTGCGGACCGGCGCCGCGCCACCACCACCTTCCGACCACGACGATGGGAGCGCCATGTTTTCCGCCCTTGAACTGACTCTTTTGCTGCTCGGCAGCGCGGTGCTCGGCGTGGTCGCCTTCCGCATGATGCATCTGCCGCCGATGCTGGGCTACCTCACCGTCGGCATCCTGATCGGCCCGCACGCGCTGGGCCTGGCCGCCGAAAACGAAGCCACAGCCACGCTGGCCGAATTCGGCGTGGTGTTCCTGATGTTCTCCATCGGCCTGGAGTTCTCGCTGGCCAAGCTGATGTCCATGCGCAGCATCGTGTTCGGCCTGGGCATGGCGCAGGTCGGCATGACGATCGCGCTGACGATGGGCTTCGGCTGGGTCGTCGCCACGCAGCTGCCGGCCCATCTGCACCTGGGCTGGCAAGCCTCGTTCGCGCTCGGCGGCGCGCTGGCGATGTCGTCGACGGCCATCGTCTCGAAGATGCTGACGGAGCGGCTGGAACTGGAAAGCGAGCATGGCCGCAAGATCATCGGCGTCCTGCTGTTCCAGGACCTGGCCGTGGTGCCGCTGCTGATCCTGATCCCGGCGCTGTCGCAACCGTCCGACACCCTGCTCGTCACGCTGGGCTGGGCCAGCCTGAAAGCCGTCATCGTGCTGGTGCTGCTGCTGTTCATCGGCCAGAAGCTGGTGCGCGGCTGGTTCAAGATCGTGGTGCAGCGCCGCTCGCAGGAACTGTTCATGCTGAACCTGCTGCTGGTGACGCTGGGCGCGGCCTGGATCACCGAGCGCGCCGGCCTGTCGATGGCGCTGGGCGCCTTCGTGGCCGGCATGCTGATCTCGGAAACGGAATACAAGCACCAGGTCGAGGAAGACATCAAACCGTTCCGCGACGTGTTGCTGGGGCTGTTCTTCATCACCGTCGGCATGTTGCTCAACGTGCGACTGGTGCTGGAAAACTGGTGGCTGGTGCTGATTTTGCTGACCGGGCCGGTGCTGCTGAAGTTCGCGCTGATCGCGGGCCTGGCGAAACTGTTCGGCGCCTCGGACGGCGTGTCCATGCGCACCGGGCTGGCGCTGGCCCAGGCCGGCGAGTTCGGCTTCGTGCTGCTCAACCTGGCCGGCGGCATCGCGCTGATGGACCCGTTCATCATCCAGGTGGTGCTGGCGTCGATGGTGCTGTCGATGCTGGTCGCGCCCTTCATCATCGCCAAGTCGGACCAGATCGTGATGAAGGTGTCGAGCAACGAGTGGATGATGCAGTCGCTGGCGCTGACCAGGATCGCCAGCCGCACCATGTCGACCAACAAGCACGTGATCGTGGCCGGCTTCGGCCGCAGCGGGCAAAGCCTGGCGACCTTGCTGAGCGAGGAAAAGATCGATTACCACGCGCTCGACCTCGACCCCGAGCGCGTGCAGGAAGCGCGCACGGCCGGCGCGAATGTGTCCTACGGCGACGCGGCGCGGCGCGAAAGCCTGATCGCCGCCGGCATCTACCGGGCCAGCGCCGTCGTCATCACCTACGCCAGCACGCCGTCGGCGCTGAAGGTGCTGCACCTGGTGCACGAACTGGCGCCGACGCTGCCGGTGATCGTGCGCTCGTATGACGACACGGATCTGGACCGGTTGAAGGCGGCCGGCGCGGCGGAGGTGGTGCCGGAGCTGATGGAGGGCAGCCTGATGCTGGCCTCGCACGCGCTGGTGATGCTGGGCGTGCCGCTGCGGCGCGTGGTGCACCGGGTGCAGGCGGCGCGCGACGAGCGCTATGCGTCGCTGCGCGGCTACTTCCACGGCGCCAGCGACATCGGCGATGAGGCCGACCTGGTGCGGCTGCATTCGGTAACGCTGAACGACGGCGCGGCGGCCATCGGCAAGCTGCTCGGCGAGATCGACGTGGCCGGCGCCGGCGCCGACGTGACGACGATACGGCGCGGCAAGGGCGCGCTGGAGGTGACGCCGTCGCTGCGGCTGGAGCTGGGCGACGTGGTGGTGCTGCGCGGCGCCGCCGACGCCGTGGCGCGCGCCGAGGGGCGCCTGCTGCGCTAGCTTGGTGGTGAGCGGCTGCGCCACTTCGACGACACGAACAGGGGTCGGCGGCGCCGAGTTTAAGCCCACCGATGTGGCGCGCGCGTTCGGCGCTATGCGCGGTAGCTGATGACGCGGTTGCGTCCCGTTTCCTTGGCCTGGTACAGCGCCTCGTCGGCATGCGCGATCAGCGTGCGCGCGATGGGCTCGGCGTCGCCCTCACTTTCGCCGTCGCCCTCGGCCGCCAGGCAGGCGACGCCGATCGACAGCGTGATCGACACCTGCGTCACCTGCGTCACGCTGATGAGCGCGCCGGCCACGCTGGCGCGGATGCGCTCGGCGACAAAGGCCGCGCTGTCGAGATCGGCGTCGATCAGCAGCACGACAAACTCTTCGCCGCCAAAGCGCGCCAGCGCGTCGGACCCGCGCAGTTCGGCCTTGATCCGCTGCGCCACTTCGCGCAGCACCTCGTCGCCGCCCTGGTGGCCGACGGTGTCGTTGACGCGCTTGAAATGGTCGATGTCGAGATACATGACCGCGATCGGATAGCGCTGGCGCCGCGCGCGGCCGATTTCTTCGAGCAGGCGGCGGTCGATATAGCGCCGGTTGTAGACCCCGGTCAGCGAATCGGTCAGGCCGATGTATTTCAGCATCTCGTTGCTGATGACGTTTTCCAGGCAGATGGCGATGATGGACGCCATGTGCTCGATGAAGTCGGTGCCCAGGCTGGGCGTGAAGCGGGTCGGGTCGACGCTGCCCAGGTTCAGGCTGCCGATGATGCGCTTGTTGCGCAGCAGCGGCACCAGCGCCACGCTTTGCAGCCCGGCCGGCGGCCGCGGGAAGGGCCGCGCGTGGCGCTGCGCGTCGAACATGCCCATCAGCGGCTTGGGTTGCGGCGAATAGGCGTTGCGACGGCCCAGGTCGAAGCCCAGTTCGTCGATGTCGTCGACGAAGATCAGGTCGGGGAACTCTTCGAACACCACGCCCAGCTTGAGCATGACGGTGCGGATATCCTCGCCGTCGTCGATCAGGCTCAGCGTCACGCTATCGAGCTCGGAGATGATGGGCAGGGTGCGGAAGATGGTGCCGACCAGCTCGGGAAACGTGGAGGCGCCGACGATTTCGAGGTCGAAGGCCTGGTGCCGGCCCATGATGGAGTGGTTGCGCTCGGCCTGTTCGAGCAGGTAGGCCATGCGCGCGCGCAGCGCCTGGTTCTCGGCGGCCAGGTCGAGCGGCGCCGCACCGGGTGCCGCATGGGGCGGCGGTGTGCCTGAGACAGTGTGCGTCATACATCCCTTCCATCGGTTACGGCTTGCGGCAGGCCAGTCATGGAGCCGGCCCGCGGGTCCGGCTTAGGCGCGCCTGGCAGTTATCACATTACGCCAAGTTGGCGCGCTTGGGAATGTCCGCATGAGCCGGTGTCTCAAAACGCCAGCGCGACGCCGATCTCCTGGCCGACCCGCAGTTGCTGGCCGGCACCGTCGGCGACGATGCAATTCATGCCGAAGCAGATGGCGCCGCCCAGTTCCGGCTTGGCGCGGTAGCTTTGCAGGATGTCCATGGGATCGGGGCCGACGATGCCGCTGGCCTGGTCGACGGCCGGCATCGGGCAGCGCGGGCAGGGCTTGACCGGTTTCAGCGTGGCGTCGCCGAACTGGAAGGTGGCCACGTAATCCTCCTCGAAGGCGGCGATGCCGGCGATGACGAGATTGGGGCGGAAGCGGTTCATCGGCAGCGCAGCGCGGCCGGCGCGCCGCAGTTTTTCGTTGAGGTCGTCCAGCGAGGCGGCGCCCGCCAGCAGCACCGGGTAGCCGTCCGAGAACAGGGTGCTGGCGGCGATGCCGGCGGTCCATTTTTCGCTGACCTTGCGCTCGGCGTGCGCGTGGAAGCGCACCAGCCGGCACGGCGCGCCGACGGCGGCGCTGATCCAGGCGGCGGTGGCGGCGTCGCAATCGTAGGCCAGCACGGCGTCGTCCCACACCTGCGTCATGATGGTGGGCGCGTGCTGCGGGTCGGGCTGGCGCAGGTCCAGCAACAGGCGCTCCATGCCGGGCGCGCTCAGCTCCAGCGTGCCCGTTTGCAGGCGCGGCGTGATGAGCGCCATGCGCGGGTGTTCGCGCTGGGTCAGGCAGTGGCCGGCGGCGTCGACCACCATCCATTCGCGGTCGTAGATTTGCTGCGTCATCAAGCCCTCGCGCGTCAGCGTCGCGACTTGCAGCGCGATGCCGGCGCAGGATTTGATCGGGTAGAGCGTGATTTCGGACAGGATAGGCATGCGCGCACCGGCGGGCCGCGTCGGCGCCGCAGCAAGATTGTTTTTCAAACTAGAAGTATGGCAGCAAAGCGGCGGGCCGACAATGCGGCGCCGTGGCGGCGGTGGTGGAGCGGCGGCGTGAAGGCGGGGGCCGGAGCGGGGAAGCTCCGGTTCGGCCTTTTTGGATGGCCTTGCGTTGGCGTGAATCGGAGTCGAGACCGTGGGTCAGACCCCGCAGCTACGGACGCGGGCAGTCACCGGCGGCGCCGGCCACGGGGTCGGACCCCGGGCCACGCCGCCGATTCCACCACCAGTCGTCAGTCGTCGGTCGCTGGCGCGGTCTTGACCTTGCGCGGCAAGCTGCTGCGCGATGGCGTCTTGCGAGCCGGCTTGGCGGCGGGTGCCGACTCCTCGGCGACCGCTGCGGCTTGTGCGACGATCGCGCCGGCCACGTCAGCCGATGCGGCCATGTCGGCCGCTGCGGCCTTGGTCTTGCCCGCCGCTGCCGTCCTGGTTTTTTTCGCGGCCGGTGCGGCCGGTGCGGCGCTGGCGGCCGGCTTGGCGCTGGCGGCGCGCTTGGCTTTGACCGGCGCCGGCGCGGCGGCGACACTGTCGGCGACGACGATGGCCGGTGCGGCCATGGCCGCCACTTCCTGCGTTGCGACCGGCTCGGCATGACGATCATTCGTCTTGCGGTTGCCACGATTGCCGCGTCCGCGACGCGTATCCTGCGCGCCCTCGCCCGCTTCGGTCTGCGCCACCACCGGCGCCATCACTGCTGCGGGTGCCGGCGTGGCGACGGCTTCCGGCGCTGGCGCGGCAGCGACGTCGGCATCGGCGCCGCGCTCGGCGTTGCGTTCGGCGTAGCGCTCGGCGGCGCTGCGGCCGCCACGGCCACGGCCGCGACGCGGCTCTTGCTTGCCATCTTGCTTGGCATCGGACTTGCCGTCCTGGCGGGCTTCGACCGGCGCCGGCTGCGCGGCGACGGCGTCGTGGTGGTCGTCGTCGTGGTCGTTTTCTGCGGCGGCCTGGCGGGCCGCGAAGGCCAGCTGGTCGGCCTTGATGTCGGCGATGCGGCGGTGATTGACGGGGCCGGTGTCGGCGCCACGGTCGGCGTTGCGGTCGGCGCTACGGTCGGCGAAGCGTTCAGCGGCGCTGCGGCCGCCACGGCCACGACCGCGCTTGCCATCCTTGCCGTCCTTGCTCTCCTTGCGGCCGTCGGCCTTGGCCTCGCCCTTGAATTCCTTGCGCGGTTCCGCCTTGGCGTCGGCCTGGAATTCCTTGCGTGCATTCGACTTCGATTTGGGCTGGGCGTGTTGCGGCGCGCCCGACGGCGCGTCCGGCGCCGCTTCCTGGCCCGCTTCCGGCATTTCGGCGGCCGCCATCGCATCCTGGCCATCGCCGCCCTGCCCCGCGACCGGCACCAGGCCGCTGCTGCGGAACACGTAGGCGCCGGATTTTTCATCGCGGCCGAATTCGAGCAGGCCGCGCGCCTTGGCTTCTTCCAGCAAATTGCCGAAGGTGCGGAAACCGTAATAGGATTCGCTGAAGTCCGGCTTGCGGCGCTTGATCGCTTCCTTCAGCACCGAGGCCCAGATCTTGCCGCTGTCGCCGCGCTCGGAAACGAGCGCATCGAAGGTGCCGACGGCGATGTCGACCGCTTCGCTGCGGCGGCGGTCCATGTCGGCGCGGCGCTTGCTTTCTTCTTCCGGCGTGCGCTTGGGGGCGGACGTCGCTTCGCGCGGGTCGCGCTTGGCGGCGGCGCGGCGGCTCTCGCGCACCAGGTCGTCGTAGAAGATGAATTCATCGCAGTTGGCCACCAGCAGGTCCGAGGTCGACTGCTTGACGCCGACGCCGATCACTTTCTTGGCGTTCTCGCGCAGCTTGGACACCAGCGGCGAAAAGTCGGAGTCGCCGGAGATGATGACGAAGGTGTCGACGTGCGACTTGGTGTAGCACAGGTCGAGGGCGTCGACGACCATGCGGATGTCGGCCGAGTTCTTGCCCGACTGGCGCACGTGCGGGATTTCGATCAGCTCGAAGTTCGCTTCGTGCATGGGCGCCTTGAAGGCCTTGTAGCGGTCCCAGTCGCAATACGCCTTCTTGACGACGATGCTGCCCTTGAGCAGCAGGCGTTCGAGCACCGGCTTGATGTCGAACTTATCGTAATTGGCGTCGCGCACGCCGAGCGCCACGTTTTCGAAGTCGCAGAACAGCGCCATGCTGACGTTATCGTTGGAAGAGGCCATGAGGAGTATTTTTTCTAGTGTGAAGAGAGGCGGGGCGTCGGGCCGACGCGGACAATCCGACGATTATACCCAACAAGCCGGACCGGGCCGGATCGCGTTGGTGTATTCTGCCCGTTCCGGCGGCGCGCCGCCATTCGAGACCCGCGCAACGACCATGAAAAAAGCCCTCGCCACCTTGTGTCTGACGCTGTGCGGCTGGAGCGCCGGCGCCCAGAACGCGACCGCCGCCGACGCCGCCGATGCCGCTACTGCCGCCGCTGCCCCCGACACCGCCGAGACCAAATTAACGGCGCGCATCAACGCCTTCGTCGACCAGTGGCACGACGACGCCGCCCATGCGCGCCCGGCCTACTTCGACAAGATCGCCAGCGACGGCGTCTTCATCGGCACCGACAAGAGCGAGCTGTGGCACCGGGACGATTTCAAGGTCTGGGCCAAGCCGTATTTCGACAGCGGCAAGGCGTGGGCCTTCACGGTCATCAAGCGCCACGTCTACCTGTCGGCCGACCGCCAGTACGCGTGGTTCGACGAGCAGCTGCACACGCAGATGGGCATCTGCCAGGCCAGCGGCGTGATCCACCAGACGGCCGGCGGCGGGCTAGAAATCGAACACTATCAACTGTCGATCGCGATTCCCAATCCGCTGGCCGAGCAGGTGGTCAAGACGGTGAAGAAGTTTGAGGCGCAGGCGGACAGCAAGTAGCGCCGACTATGAGTTGATGCGCCGATGTGGCGATGCGCCGATGCGCCGATGCGCTGTTGCCGGCGGGCGCCCCGGCCGGCGGACGCTATGCGCGCTTGCGCACGGACGGCGGCGGGCTGCGGCCCCCATGATGCGGCATCAGAACATCAGAACATCAGGAAGTCGCCGTGAACTACCAAATTATGCCGCTGGCCGTATCAGCCGAAACCGCCTTCATACCGCGCCGCCCCGCCATGCCGGCGCCGGCTGTCCGTCCGTATCCCCGCAATCTGCCGCACGCACCGCGCAGCAACACGCTGACCGCGCAGCGTGTGCAGGTCGGCATCATTTTCCTGGAAATGCTCGGCGCGGCCGACGCCGCCGAATACATGCTCGCGAACGCGGTGCCGGCCGCCGTCGTGGCCCGCGTGCTGGCCTATCCGCTGCGCCGGCGCAACGCCGACGCCGACGCCGACGCCAAATAAATTACAGCGATCTTTCAAATCAACGGCGCGCGCTGAGGCGCTCGTACACGGCCTGATAATTGGCCACCATCGCCCCGAGGCTGAAGCGTTCGACGGCCACCTGGCGGGCCTGCCGGCCATGCGCCTGGCGCAGCGCCGGGTCGCCGGCGTAGTCGGCCAGCAGGCGTGCCAGCGCCGCCACGTCGCCGGGCTGGAAAAAGCGCCCCGACTCCCCTTCCCGCAGCAGTTCCAGATTGCCGCCGACGGCGCTGGCCAGCACCGGCACGCCGCAAGCCATCGCTTCGAGTATCGTGTTCGAGATTCCTTCAGACAGGGAGGGCAGCACAAACACGTCGAACCCGGCCATGATGCGCGCCACGTCGTTGCAGGCGCCGGAAAACCATACCTGGCGCCCGATGCCCAAGTCGTCGACCAGCGCGCGCAGCGGCTGCGACAGGGCGCCGTCGCCGACGATCGCCAGGCGCAGGCGCGACGCGCCGTCCGGTGCGCCGTGCAACAGGGCGGCGAAGGCGCGGATCAACGTGGCCTGATCCTTCACCGCCTGCAATCGCCCGACGGTGCCGACGATGAAGGAATCGGCGTCGGCGAAGCCGTCCGGCATCAAGCCCAGGTCGCGCGCGGCTATCGGCACGAAGCGTTCGGTGTCGACGCCGTTATACACTTGCCAGACGCGTCCGCGGCCGACACCGACGCGCTCGACCAGATAGTTCTCCAGATCCCGCGACACCGTCACATAGCCGTTGACGAGGGGCGCGTGCAGGCGCCGCAGCAGGATGGGCCGCCAGCGCTCTCCCTTCAGGTCGTCGACATCCCAGCCATGTTCGCCGTGCACGCAAAACGGCACGCCGGCCAGGCGCGCCGGCAGCAGCGCGTCCAGGCCCGACTGATTGCGCGAGTGAACGATGGTCGGCCGCAGCTCGCGGCACAGGCGGAACAGTTCCCTGCGCATGCGCCACACGCCGATGCGCGAGCGGTGCAGCGCGAACACTTCGACATCCTGCCGCGCGATGCGCAGGCGGAAATCCGAATAATCCTCGATGCAGACGATGGCGTGGCGGAAACGCGAGGACGGCATGGTGTTAATCAGGTTGACCAGGCCGTTTTCCAGTCCCCCGACGACAAGATGGTGTATCACATGGAGGATCAGCGGCCGCGTTTCACTCTTCATGACAGTCCAAGGCATTGGTACAGGAAGGAACGGTCGGAATATTCCCAGTGTATGCCGCGCCGCAGCACCTCATAACGATCAACCGCGCCGACGTTGACGCCGCCGTACGCGGACAGGCAGCCCGCGTAACCGGCTTGCTTGACCAGCTCCAGGCGCGCCGGCGTCATGTGCTGGCGGCCGCCGTAGGGATAGGCGAACAGCACGCTGTCGATGCCCAGTTGCTGGCGCAGCTGCGCCTGCGATTCGTGCAACTCGGCGCGCACCAGCGCCTCGGGCTCGGCGGCGCAATCGATGTGGTTGATCGTGTGCGAGCCGATGGTGAAGCCGAGCGCGCTCATCTCGCGCAACTGCGGCCACGTCATCATCGGAATCGGCTCATTGCCGCGCCGCACGTCATGGGGGAAGGCGCGCTCGGTGCCGATCAAGCCGGTGGACACGAAAAAGGCGGCGGGCAGCTCGTGCTTGAGCAGGATGGGTGCGGCGTGGGCGTAATTGTCCAGATAGCCGTCGTCGAAGGTCACGCAGACGAGCGGACGTTTGCTGCGCGGCAGCGTCTCCAGCGCCAGCGCCTGCTCGATCGACAGCACCGTGCAATGGCGGCGCAGCAGCGTCATCTGGCGCTCGAACTGCTCGATGCCGACCGTCAGATTATCGCGTGCCGCATCGCTGACGCGGTGGTAGAGCAGCACGGTGACGCGCGGCGCCAGCACGCGGAACAGACCGGCCCGCCACAGCGCCACGGCCACGGCCGACCGGCTGGCCTTGACGAGGCGGCGCAGCGCGGGCTCGGCCGGCGTCTGCCCTTGCAGCAGCTGGCGTTCGAGCGCGGCGACCTGCCCCAACGTCGGCTTGCTGCGGGTGCTGCCGCCGGCCGCCTGGGGCTGGGACTGGGCCGCGCCGGACAGGATGTCTTGAACAGCCTGCCGGGTCAGCGCGATGCCCAGCTCGTCCAGGCGCAGCTGCATGCCGCGCACGGTGGCGTAGCGCTCGCGCTGCAAGGCCGACGCCTGCACCACGTTGCCCGTGTCGAGCTTGTCGTCCACCCAGTGAACGGTGCAGCCGACTTCCGCTTCCTTGTTCCACAATTCCCAGAACGCCGGCGGCATGCCGCGATATTCCGGCACCTTGCCCTTGTGCAGATTGATGGTGCCGAGCGTGGGCAGGGCGAACAGCGCGCGCCGCAGCACCGGCGCCGCGAGGGCCAGGCCCAGCGTCGGCGCGAACTCGCGCGCCATGGCCAGCGTCGGCGCCGCGTGCAGGTCGGTCACGGTCACGATGCGCATGCGGCTGCGCTGCTGCATGGCCGCCATGCCATAGTCGCGCCCCCGCCACGATGACGAGGGCGCGTCGGCGCCGCGCAGGCGCTGCAAGATGTCGCCGGCCTGATAAGGCAACCAGCGCCAGCCATTGCGTTTGAAATTGCGCCACTGATTGCGCACCAGTTGCAGCGGACGCTTGCGGGCCGCCTGAATTAGGACCAGCCACTCGAGACCCGGCGTGGCGCGGTCGATCTCATCGATACCTTTTCTTACGGAATGTCCAAACCCAGCGGTGAAAACGATAATTCTCTGCATGCGCCTTACCCTTTTATCGTGAGCGATCGTCAGTAGCGACAAATTACCATAAATTCAACTGAGTCCCGGCAGTTAATGCAGGGATTGTGCGAGGTGAACAGGCATAAAAAACCCCGCATGTGCGGGGCTTCGTGGCATGTCCGGACGGCCGGGAAATGCGGTTTCCAACTTAACAATGAAAACGAATAAACAGGGAAGTCACTGTTTACTCATGCGTATCGAACCCGCGGCACCTCGACCTCGGCCTCTACTGGAGGATCCGGTGGTCGAGTATCTTTCAACGCCCCAGTATTTTCAATTGTCTGCGCGCCCCTTACTTCATCCCACAAATCAGGATGACGATCCAAGAGTTTCAGCATCATGACCAAGGGAATCGAAGGGTTGGTTTTGCCGGTTTCGTACCTTGAGAACGCGTTCGGTCCGCCTCCAAATATCTCACCGGCCTCCCGGCGGTTAACGCCAAGTTTTTTACGCACGGCTGTAATATATTCTGGAGGTACTATCCCAGCATTGACGCGCTTGTTAAACGCCAACATCGCGGCACTTACACGACGCGATTCGACCAGGTCTAGAACAACCTCGTCGCAATCGACACAATAATCCCCCTCAACGCCGGTGATAACAGTGACATTGCCTTTATAGGAGTAAGGCATGTCACGTTTTTCATGAACCGTGCCGCCATCACATTCCGGGCAAGTCATATTATTTTTCCTTGAAAGACACAATTTTCATGTTTACCGCCCCGTTGTCCAATTGCAGTTTCACATACAACATACCAATTGGAGACTTAGCGTGGTACACGTCCTGCCATCGAGAACTATCCGTGTTGACGGTCATACTCTTGTAGAAATCCGCCATAGTCATTTGCAACACAGTCCGAACCATATCGTCCACTCCCATATTGAGAGCGGCGGCGGTTGCCAATGATGTCATCGTGGTCCGGACCTTCCCTGCCTTAGCAAGATCTTGCATCACATGCAACGGAGTGTGGGGGGTGGACTTTTCCAATATTAACCTATTTGGTTTATTTTTTCAAGCCACATACCCACATTGCGCCTACATTTCCCTTTACATGTGACCTGATTCATCGCGCTGGTCGCATGGCAAGAAGATGCGTAGTGCGGTACGACCAAATACCGCTTTGGCCCGCATTTGGCCGCGCCAGTACGATAGCAATCATCTTGGTTTGTTTTTGCTGCGGTTACCACCCGAAGGCGCGTCGCGAACTGTGCTCGGCCACCCTCCCGCATCTCCCGGCCCCTGACCCGCACCCGCGCCTGGACGCGCGCCACCGCTTGCACCACCGCCGGCCGTGCTTTGCTTTGCGCCCGGTTCGCCGCTACCACGATTACCTTTGCCGCTATTCGTTCCATTATTGCTCATCGCTGGCTCCTCAACATGCCGACTGAAAGGCACGCCCAATTCGTCGACAGGAAATCAGAGCGTGTAAAACCATCGTCGACATCATCCTAGCGTATTCAATTTTCAAACGGCGCTTGGCACGATACCTCACCTTCGAATTGACCACGAACATAGCGACACGCCCTCAAATCGATGATGGCGGGCGCTAGCACGGTCCATGACGTTGGCTAGGTCCATTTAGCATCGTTGACCCTTAGGCGCGCCATACCCGCTCGTTTTGACCTTGCTAGCAAACCCTTACCCGGCATCGAGCCGGGTTGGGCATGAGATGCAAAAAGATTGCGTGAGCTGAACAGGCATCGGCATAGTGACGGTCGCCCTTCCGCAGTTGCGCTTCACTTCGCTCGGTGTGGTCAGCTCGCGGCGGGACTTTCACCCACAAGAGTGCATCCATGCTGGGCGCACGTAAAAAAAAGCCCCGCATGGGCGGGGCTGGGTGGCATTTCCGGGCGCTCTGGAAATGCGGTGATGCGATGATGCGATGATGGCCGCTTAGACGTTGAACAGACAGTGGTGCTCTGCGCACCCCATATCATGGTCAGTAAACAGCCTTCGAAGAAGTTTTATACCCGGTTTCGTACCCGGTTTTGCTATTGCCACACGGCTGGCGCTGGTTGATATCCTCACCGCCGATGGTGGTGCTGTACAAGCCGCCGGCCATGTCATGCGCCGAGCTTTTGCGTATATGCGGGGCGCTGCGCCCGGAGGCGACACTGCCACAATTGAAAGAAATTTAATTGCTAGCTTAAAGTACAACGGCCCGCTGTGCAGGCGGGCCGTTGGCTTCTGGCGAATACGCCCTCAAGCGTCAAGCTGCGCGGCGAGGGTCCAAGTTAAGTTCAACCTCAACCTTTTGCTTGCCGTTCTCGAGCGTTTCCTTCTTACCTTCATTTGCCATTTGGGTAAGAATAACCTTCACCTCTGCATTGGCAAATCGCTTTAGTGCCTCACGCATCAGCGGCTGATAGCCCATGCCGTGAATCTTCGAAATGAGTTTGAATTGCTCTATGAGCTCTTTAGGCAAGCGAATAGAGATAGCCTGCAGGCCAAGCGCATCGTCCAGCTCTTTTTCAGCTTCCGGTGGAGCCCGGCGAACGAATTGCTCGTCTTCACCCAACTTTCCACTATCCCAAGCTTCAGTGGTGTCGTCAATTTTCTCCGTCGTAGCCATTTTGATACTCCTTATCTCGCATATTTGTTATAAATGCGGCAAATCTCTGGGGTTGCTTCGTACGCTGATTTCAGCTCAATGCCATCTTTAGGCACATACATTATTTTTAGCTCTCGCCCCTTGTCGGTCGAGGCGACGAACCACTTTGTCAGCGGGTCAGTCAGATGTTGCGCCCGTGTGTCGTCACATAGTCCGCCTTCCCTATTCAGGAAGCATTGTTCCACCTCAATCACGCGGATGCCCCGCTTCGTGATTTTGTCGAGTACATCAGGAGATATTCTGAACATCACTTACATCCTCTACGTATATACAGTATGGCTGCCTGGCTCAAAATACAAGCGAAAGAAGTAACCGAACGTGACAGAACCCACACATGCAGCCTGAAAGCGAAGGCTGTGAGGTGGTGGGGCTGCTACTTTATCTCAATCACCGCGTATATACAAGCGAACTGCAACGACAAATATACATGATATCTTTCACCTGCCATTATTTCCCATTGCCAATGTAAGGGCTTTCTGACGAGGCTCCCGCACACAAGCCCGCGCCTGAGCGTCCACATAGTCCCACATTCCCAAGAACCGCGCACTAGCTATCAGGCCCAGTCGTGAAGGCCGTCCAAGAAGGTATACTTTCTCAACAGTGCAACCGCACAACGCTTTGCCCCGGAAAACACCGTCCAACAAGTATCAACACGAATCAACTATACACTTTCTGAAAAGTCCTATATACTTTCCTTACACAATCGCGAAGGAGAACGAAATGGGGGCAGGTCAAACAGTAGGGTACATCCGGGTTTCAAGCGTCGGCCAAAACACCGCGCGTCAACTCGACGGCCTGACCCTCGATAAAGTCTTCGAAGATAAATGCAGCGGCAGCGATACCAACCGCCCTGCGCTCCAGGCGATGCTGTCGCACGTCCGCGAAGGCGACACTGTGCTGGTCCACGAAATCAGCCGCCTGGCACGCAACACCGCCGACCTGCTGGCCCTGGTCAAGCAGCTGACGGACAAGGGCGTGAGCGTCACATTCAAAAAGGAAGGGCTCACCTTCACCGGCGACAAAGCCAACGCGATGAATCAGATGCTGCTGACCATGCTGGGTGCCGTGTCCTCGTTCGAGCTGGCCATGATTAATGAGCGCCGCGCCGAGGGCCAGGCACGCGCCCGCGCCGATGGCAAACACATGGGCCGCGCCGCCAAGCTGAGCGCTGACCAGGTGGCAGCGATTCGCCAGCGCGCCGCGACGGAGAGCAAGTCTGCCCTGGCCGAAGAATACGGCGTGAGCCGCGCCACGTTGTACGCCGCCATCAAGACTGCATAGAGGGATGTCGGCCAGCGGCCGGCCGCACCACCCAAGCCCAACCTGAGAGCTGGGCTTTTTGTTGGGCAGTCGACCTCCCGCCGGTGCGACTAAAGGGCCTTGCAAGGGGCTTTGAAAGGGGTGCAGCTTTTGCACACCCTTTAGGTTCGGACCAGCGCCAGCCGCTCAACGAATAGTGCTGGAATGGCGAAGGGTGCGCCGAAGGGAGCGAAGGGAGCACTGTTTTTTCTGCGCTCCCTTCGCTCCCTTTGCACTCCCTTCATGGCTCGGCATCGCCGGCCTGGTCCCGAACACCGCCAAGAAGACCGCCACTTTCCGCGAAGACCGCCACACTATTTACGTGGCGGTCTTCGGTATTTTTGGCGGTCTTCGGCAAAAACCACTGCCATCCCTCTTTCATGCCAGCCTTGGCCGCCTCGATGCCCAGGTCGCGCTTTGCCCGCTCAATCGTGCGCCAAGCGTACCCGGCGCCGGCCGCATCGGCTTTTACCTGCTTGGTTGATATCGGGCCGTCCGCCAGCAAGTCGCGCAGGAACTGCTCGGCGTCGAGCTTCTCGCCGCCATCGTCGCCGTCGTCGTGCTCCACGTCACCCAGGATTTCCCGGGCCGTGCCTTCGATGGCGCCTTCCCATACGGCGTGCGTCGCTTCGATGCCGCCGGCAATGGTCACAAGCTCCAGCGAGTAGGCCACGCCGCCATCGTCGGGCGCGATATTCGACTTCGCCCGCGCCATCACGCGCCGGTTGCTGCCTTCCTCCTTCGCCGTCACCAGCACCATGCGCGCCAGAGCGCCGAATGCCTGGGAGCCGATAACCCGGTCCTGCGGCGCCTTGCCGGCGCCGCCCTTGGCAAAATGCGTGATGCCGATGACCGCGCAGCCGTGGGCGTCGGCGAAGTCCACCACCGCCTGCAGGCTTCGTCGCACGTCGTTGGCGCGGTGCATGTCGCCGGCCACCGCCGACACGATGGGGTCTATCAGCAGCAGGCTGACGCCGCCGATGGCGTCGACGGCCCGGCGCAGGTCCGGGATATCCTGCGACGGGTCGAATGGCACGCTCTCGCCGTCCTGCGCGATGCCCTCGATGAAGTGGCAGCGCGCCAGGTCGGCGCCGGACGCAATCAGGCGCGGCACCAGTGTGTCGTCGGCCACGTCCTCGCTCGACCAAATCAGCACGTTTCCCCGGCCATGACATGTCGAGCCGTCTGGCCAGCGTCCGCCGGCAGTCAGCACCGCAGCCAGGGCTAGAGCCAAGGTGGTCTTGCCGGTCCCGGCCGCACCAGCCAATATAGTCAGCTTGCCGGCAGGTACCCAGCCCGGCCACAGCCAGGTGATGGGTTGGGGCTTGATATCGGCGCCGCACCGGATTTTCACGACGCGTTCGCCGCGCTGCATGGACCGGTCGAAAGGTCGTGTCGTTTCGCCGGCCTGCGCCAGCTCGATGCGGGCCGCCCGCGCGGCGTCGTCTTCTTTGCCCAAGGTGAAGCCAGCCATCTGGCCATCGTTGTGTCCGTCGGCCATCATGATTCCGCCAGCTTGAGGAAGGCCGTCCGGTTGTGGTCGCCGTCAACCAGCAACAGCCGACGCGGCCGGGCCTGATACAGACGGTCGGACAGCGTGCGCAACGCGCCGTAGCGAGTGAGCTTGCCCGGGAAGACCAGCACCACATCGAGGCCGGCCACCGCGCGGCATTCCAGCGCGGTCGGCAGGTTGGCCGGGTCGATTTCGATAGCGTTGCGCTTCGGCGGCAGCATGCCGACGCCTAGCCACAGCACGCCGCCCACCGGCGCCAGGCCCAGTTCGGTGCGGATGCGGGCCAGCTCGGCGAGGGTCGTCATAGGTCACCGCCAGTCACGAGGCGCAGCACCGGCCGCTTACGCTCCGGATAATTATCAGCGGAGCTGGGCATTAAGATAAGGTAACGGTCCTTTCCTCGGCGGTCCATCCTGCGGAATGCATCCAAAATGCGCTTCTCGTCGGCGCTGAGCCAAGGCGCTGGCGGCGGTTGAACAGTCCTCATATCGCACCTCCGGATACGAGACGAAGCACCGGAGCGTGATGGCCCGGGAACTTGTTCGCCCACGCCTCTACGATGGGCAGAATGGACCGCTGGCAATCGGCGTCCATCTGGCGGTAGGCATTCAACAGGCGCTGTTCAGAAAGGTTGAGCGGCGCAGTCGGAGGTGGTGGCAAGCTATTCATTTCCCACCTCCCTTCACGATGTGCAGCGCCGGCTCGGTACAGCGAGGAAAGGCTACCGCGATGTCAGCCATGTAACGCATCGCCTCGCGCTGGCGCCGGTCATCCATCATGGCGAACCAGCGGGCAACGAGCAGTTGGTTTTCGGTCAGCGGTGTTGGTGCCGGCTTGGCGGGCTTCATGCTGCACCTCCGCTAACGAGGCGCAACGCTGGCGCCGTGCGGCGCGGGCAGTCGTGCGCAAATCGTTCAACGATGCGCGTGCACATTTCGCGACTGCGGTCATCGGCTGCTCGGAAGGCCGCGAGGATGCGATGCTCTTCCGCTGTGAGCGCGGACGTTGCGGGTATCGATATCGGCTTCATGCTGCACCTCCTTCCGCCACCAGCGCGACGATGTTGTCGGCGGCTTCGTGCATCAGCGCCACGGCGCGCGCGGTGCAGGTGGCGAAGCAGTTGATGGCGGCGGCGCCCGGCGCGGTATCGTCTATTCGGTCCAGCTGGTCAAACACCGCCTGCAGCAGCACTTCCGCGCGCTCGGTTTCGAGCAGGATGTCGACCGCCCGCGCCTCGATGTCGAGCAGCTGCTGGCTCTGCCCCTCGCTGCTGGCGCTGGTGTGCGCCGCGGCGCCGCCTTCAGCGGCCTCGATAACGGCAAGCCGCTCATTCGCGCGTGTCATGCCTTCGCCGGACACGCCGGCCCGGTCCAGCTGTTCGTGGACCTTGGCTTTCTGCTGCATGGTCATGGCGTTGAGCATGGCGCCGATGATGCGGTCGGCCATCTTGAGCTCGACCAGCAGCGCGGACGCGCCAGCGTTCAGGGGGGCGGCGGTCATGCTGCACCTCGCGTCAGCGCATCCAAGTCCTCGGCCAGCTCAGCGGCGAGGCGCGTGGTCGCTTCTAAGGTGGTTTGCTGGTCGGCGGGTGCCAGACGGTGGATGGCGGAAAGCAGGTTGGCGACGGCCTTCGCCTGCCAGCGCATGTGCTTGATATTGTCGTGACGCAGTTCTGCGGATGTGAGGGTGCTTTTGACCATGGTGGCCTCCGTGTGTGGTGGTGAACCGCACAGCCCGCGTCCAAACGGGGTGAGCAGCGAATGGCGGGGTTGGACGACCGGTACACAGGGAAACCGGCAGGCCGAAGCCTCCCCACCATCGCCGCTCATAGAGACGTGATGGTACGGACGAAAAAAAGCCGCCAGTCGGCGGTTGTCCGCCATGTGTATTCGAGCGTCCAAGCCCGGCACCGTCTTTATCCGGTGCTTTTTTAGGATAGGCGACGGCGAGAAATCCGTCAAGCATCAAGTGGATAGTGACTATTGGATAGATTTACAGTTGTCAATTTTACATATAATTCGACACCCATCCAGAAGGCATCAAATGAAAATTGTACTCGCCGCTATACTCGCCGCCCTGTTGGCAGGATGCATGACGCCGCACAGCGTTTCTTACAAATACACGCCCACTCCGCACCCTGAACTGGCCGGCTACTGGGTTGGCTCAGCAACAGGTCAAACGCACACAATGCTCTTGCGTCCGGACGGCACCGGTGAGCTATGCTGGGAATATCTCGGCAAATACAATACGACGCCCGTTACTATTTCCGGAGAAAAAATAATCGGAATGTCTGAGGCGAAATTTAAAATTAATCCGGACGGTACGATTTCGCAATGCGCATGGGGCATGTGCCTGAATTTCCAACGGACGGAGCACGTCGCCGCAGCTTGCCGCGAGTGGCTGTCAAAGTAAAGATAAGCCCCACCGAAACCCTTTCCATCGCCCTTCCTGCCGCTCCCCAGCGCCGGCCGACAGACCGGAAATAATCCGGTCAGCACGATACGTGCACGAGTCGTGCACCATGCGTGCACGGTGCTGGCAGGGTGTCCAGCATCTGGACTGCCCTGTAAGGGACTTAAAGTCCTGCGCGACTGCGCCATACCCAAAGTAAGCTGCAAATCGCTCGACGCGGCGTAACGCTGCCACCGTTACTTTGCCCGTTACGCTGGCGTTACATGCTTGCACCTGACGACGTGGCGCCGCTGTCCGCATTTTGTCCCAGCCTGTGCGGACAAATTTCGGACGGAATGCGGACTCGGCGCCGGCGGCGTTCGCGTTCGTTCGGTTGCGTTCGGTTGCGTTCGGTTGCGTTCGCGGCGGGCGCTGGTCAGGCATGACTTCGTCCCAATCTCGGAAGAAGGCGGCCAGCTGATGGCGTGCAAGGGTATCGTGAATCGCCCCGTGCTCAGCCTAAGGGGTAACGAAACGTTATGCTCTGTCGTCGACGGGCCTCGCGAGCCGTCGCGAACCTTCGCGAGAGTTCCGACGCCGCGGTGAAGGACGGCCGAAAATTTCCGGCGGTCAGAATGGCCCAGTTCCAACGTGGCCCTTCGCCGCCGGGTGTTCGCGACGGCCCCCGTCGAGATGCGCTGGAAACTGAGCGCATCTCTTCCGGGCGGCCGGCTTCGCTACTACAAATTCAGGACCGCGCGGCGCCGCGTGTTCAGCTCCTGAAATTTCAGGAGCTCAGGCGGGCCGGTGACGACCAGCGCCAGCATCGCCGGAGGCGTCACGTTTGCAAGTAGGTTTGAGCGACGCGCAAATCGAGAACGCGCGGGGCCGATTTGAAATCCAACCCTTCCAGACCGCCAGCGATATGGACTTTCCCATATCGACCTGGTCCGATTTGAAATCGCAGCAAGATGATGGCCCGCGCGCCCCGTCTCCAAATATGGGATTTCGCCACAATTGAACGGTCTCCTCGAATTTGAGGACATCTACGATATTCTGCACGGGCGCAGAATTGTGCCGATGAGCTTTCGTGCGGCTTGGCAGCGCGGGCTTGTGACTATCATCGGGCCGGATGCTGCTTACGAATGACGGCCGAGAGTCCCCAACAATGTAGCTATCTGGTCGGTGGCGCGCTGTAGAGTCTCCCGAGCGGCAGTCTCCATCTCTCGATTGCCGACGGAAATAGCCAATTCCAGTAGCTGGCGAGCCATCACCTCCATGTCGACTATCTTCATTAACTTTTCGGCACATTCGATTTCTCGGGGTGACATGCACTTTTCCATCGCGAACTCCTTCACTTCAAGGGTTCACCATGAGGTTATATGGCTGCATGGTCTGTTCGCGCGCGCACGCAGGTCGTCAGTCCGATGCGACAGCTTGGCCGCCACAATGCTACGTTTCAAGCATCGCCGACCAGCGCCAGCAGCGCGCCGCTGACGCGTGAGGCACGCGTGAGTGACGCGTCGAACTGCCGACCACGGCCCGCACAGATAGTCCCAAATCAGGACAGGGTGTCCCGAATCGGGACAGCTAAGCCGTATTTCCGGCTCTGGCCGCACCCCGATTTTGGGGACCGGGCTTTACCATAGGTCTTCCTCAGGTTGAGGGAGTCTGCACCGATACGCGCAATTCTGCCGCCTTGGCTGCCGCCCGCCTCTCCAACCACTCCCGGCCGCCGGCCTCAAGCGCGTCCGCAATGACCTCCGGCGTCAGGCCATACACCATTGCCCAGGTCGAGCGGCCGTCAGCGGCATTGGCCGGGAAGCTGCTCACTTCGATGGGCCAATGATACTTGCACTTCAGCGCGCGGATGATAACCGGCAGCGTTAGATGGCCCTGCAGCGGCTCAGCACCGGTCTGGTCGCTGTCGGACAGCAGGATGGCCAGGACGGCAGCGCGGGCCGTCAGCGGGCCGGGAAATCGGGGCGGGGCTTTCGGCATTGCGTCTCTCCTGGTCGGCTTGATGGGGTGGTTTTCGTGCGTACCGGCTTGCGTACCAGCGATGCGCACCGCCTGCCCAGGCTCGGCTTTATCGCGCACCAAGTGCGCACCAAATACGCACTATCCTGCGCCTGCCATTCCTCAGCCTGCGTCCTTGATGTCTTTCAGGGAATTGACGCAGTCTCTCAGCAGCGTAGCGAGGCGCCGGGCTTCTTCGGAATATGCCCCATGCACGACTGCGTTTTTGCTGCTAGCTGCCTTACCGTCGCAGGTTTGCGGCCCGGTGCTGGACCTCCACGGTGCCCACGTCCGAATTAATGCCGACTGGCGTGCTCGTTCCTCGGGTGTCCAGCGTCGCATGTGTTGACTCCGATAATAGTTCGTTTGAAGGGATAATATTTTTCTCGTGCGCGGCGTTCGCGGTGCCGTTGTTCACCTGCTGCTGACCCGCGATATTCGCTTGCTTGATGAATGTGGCCGACTTGGGAGCTTTTATTTCCGCCAGTGCTTCCAGCGTCGTCCTGCATTGGGACTGCGCCTTCAG
>NZ_JANXMI010000042.1 GCF_025354735.1 Rugamonas sp. | reverse complement strand
GCGGCAGGCCGTGCGCAGCACCCATTCGCCCAGGTCGATGATGAGGCCCGAATATTCGGCGATGGGGATGAAGCGGTCGGGCGAGATGAATTTGCCGTCCGGCGTTTGCCAGCGCAGCAGCGCTTCGGCGCCGACCGGGCGCCGGGTCAGCAAGTCGATCTGCGGCTGGTACACGACGAACAGCTGGTTCTGGCCGAAGGCGGTGCGCAGCGCGTGCATCATGCGCACCCGTTCGCGGATTTCCACGCCCATGCTGCGCGAGAAGTAGAAGTGGCCGGCGCGCTGCTGCGACTTGGCGCGCTTCAAGGCGATGTCGGCGTCTTTCAGCGCGTCGGCGCCGCCGCCGTCATGTTCGCCCAGGCGCACCAGGCCCAGGGTGGCCGACAGCTGCACGTCCTGGCCGTCGATGCTGAACGGGGTCTGGAACAGCGCCAAAATCATGGCGGGATTGACTTGCGTCGAGTCGCCCAGCACGCAGAAGATGTCGCCGCCGATGCGCGCCACCGTCAGTTGGCTGCCGAGGCGCGATTGCAGCCGGCCGGCGACGGCGATCAAGAGCATGTCGCCGAACTGGTGGCCGAGCGCGTCGTTGGTTTCGGCGAAGTGGTCGAGGTCGACCAGCGACAAGGTGGCGCTGTCCTTGGCCGGGCCGGCCAGGGCGGCGTCGAGGATTTCGACCAGGCGGGTGCGGTTGGGCAGTTTCGACAACTGGTCGTAGAAGGCGGCGTTGTGCAGGTGGGTGACCAGTTCGACGTTGTCGAGGCCGACGGCGACGTTGCTGCAAAATACTTCCAGCAAGCGTTCGTCGATGTCGGTCGGGGCCCGCGTGATGTCGAGGAAGGCGACGAAGTCGCGGCTGGCCTTGCCGGCGAAGTAGAGGACGATGTAGTCGTCGCCATAGATGTTGCGGCGTTCTTCGAGCGCCCGTTCGACGGCCTGGTGCGAGCGGCCGTCACGGTGGGCGGTGAGTTGGCAGTTGTCGAGCAGGCGGTAGTTGCCGGCCGTGGCCATCACCATCAATTCATGGCAGCGGCCGTCGGGGCAGTCTTGCACGCACAGCACGCCGTTCGCTTCCTGGCCCAGCAGTTCGGCGATCTGGGTCAACACGCCGGCGGCGAAGTTTTGCACGCCGTGCAGCGTCATCAGCTGGGTGCTGGCGTGGACGATCTGGTTCAGGCCGCGCCGGCTGTCGCTGATCTTGCGGATCTGCTCGTAGGACCGTATCGCCGCCGTCACCGTCGTGAACAGCTTGATGCGCGTGAGTTCGGACTTGGTCTTGTAGTCGTTGATGTCGAAGTCGCGGATGGCGTCGATTTCCGGCGCGTAGCCGGGCTGGCCGGTGCGCAGGATGATGCGCACGTCGGCCATTGTCAGCGTTTCGCGGATATAACGCACCAGGTGCAGGCCGGCGTCGTCCTGTTCCATGACGACGTCGAGCAGGATGACGGCGATTTCCTGCTCGTGCTTGAGCATTTCGCGGGCTTGGCCGGCCGAGTAGGCGTGGACGAATTCGAGCGGACGGTGTTGCATGTCGAGGTTGCCGAGGGCGAAGGTCGTCGTCGAGTGGACATCTTCGTCGTCATCGATAATCATGACGCGCCAGACGCTGCGCGCGCCCGTCGCGGCAGGCGCCACCGGATGCTCTTCTAAGAAAACCAGATCGTCTTGATCGTCCTTGGATTGCTCAAGGGGGCTGATCGATGGGGGCATGTGTCGCTTCTCCAGGATTTCTCGGTGTTCTTGTGATTAAGTATATAGCGAATTGTCAAAGTGAACGACGATTTCCGCATCGGCGGAGACTTGGAGCGTTCCCATGTGCAAGTTTTATCGTTTCTCTCCGATTAATGATGCTAATTAGCAACTCGCCCGGCCGCGCCGTGCGCGCCGGCCCGGCATTTTGGCCGGCGGCGGCCGGGCGCGGTGGCGGACTGGTAAAATGGGGCGATCCCGTCCACTCCTCCCCGACCTCCTATGTCCGGCAATACTTTTGGCAAGCTGTTTACTGTTAGCACTTTTGGCGAATCGCATGGCCCGGCCATCGGTTGCATGATCGACGGCTGCCCGCCGGGCTTGCCCCTGTCGGAGGCCGACATCCAGCCCGAGCTGGATCGCCGCCGGCCGGGCACCTCGCGCCACGTCACCCAGCGCCAGGAATCCGACACGGTGGAGATCTTGTCGGGCGTGTACCAGGGCGTGACGACCGGCACGCCGATCGCCTTGCTGATCCGCAACGAGGACCAGCGCAGCAAGGATTACGGCAACATCGCCGACAGCTTCCGTCCCGGCCACGCCGACTACACTTACTGGCACAAATACGGCGTGCGCGACCCGCGCGGCGGCGGCCGCTCGTCGGCGCGGTTGACGGCGCCCGTCGTCGGCGCGGCGGCCATCGCCAAGAAATGGCTGTTGCAGCAGTACGGCACCGTGTTCAAGGGCTGCATGAGCCAGCTGGGCGACATCGCCGTGCCCTTCGAGTCCTGGGACCACGTGGCCGACAATCCCTTCTTCGCCGCCAGCGCCGACGCCGCCCTGATCGCGCGCATGGAGGCGGCGATGGACGAGCTGCGCCGCGCCGGCGACTCCATCGGCGCGCGCATCAACGTGGTGGCGCAGAACGTGCCGGTCGGCCTCGGCCAGCCCATCTACGACAAGCTCGACGCCGATATCGCCTACGCGATGATGGGGATTAACGCCGTCAAGGGCGTCGAGATCGGCGCCGGTTTCGCCGCCGTGGCGCAAAAGGGCTCGGAACACGGCGACGAGCTGACGCCGCAGGGCTTCGTCGGCAACAATGCCGGCGGGGTGCTGGGCGGGATTTCGACCGGGCAGGATATTACGGTGTCGATCGCGATCAAGCCGACCTCGTCGATCCGCACGCCGCGCCGCTCCATCGACAAGGATGGCATGCCGGTGATGGTGGAAACCTTTGGCCGCCACGACCCCTGCGTCGGCATCCGCGCCACGCCGATCGCCGAGGCGATGCTGGCGCTGGTGCTGATGGACCACGCGCTGATGTGGCGCGCGCAATGCGCCGAGGTGCGGGTGGCGACGCCGAAGCTGAGGTAAGCGCTCTCGGGCGCCCGCGTCGCCGCCGCGGCCGCTAGGGGCGGGCCCGGTGGTCGAGCCGCCGGGTCCCGCACCCCGCGTCACGCCGCGCGGTTGCCCGCCGACTCAACCTGGTGGCGGCGCTCGACCGCCCGCACCACCAGCGCCCGCAAATCATTCAACAGCGAAAACTCGGTCTGGCTGAGCTGGATGGGCGGGAAGGTTTCATCCCAGTCGCCGTACAGGAAGCCGGCCGGCTGGCCGTTCGACGACAGCGGCAAAATCACGAAGCTGCGCGCTTCGGCCAGCGTCGACTTCCACCAATGCGGCAGCTTGGCGGCGAATTTCTGATCGCGCGCGTTTTCGATGAAGATCACGCGGTCGCTGTTGAGCGCGGCATGGAACACATTCGGCTCGTAACTATCCTCGAACACCATGTCGGCCAGCAGTTCCTTGACGCCGTCGCCGAAACACATGCGGGCGGCGTAGCGCTGGTCCTTGCGGCTGCGCACGAAGGCGACGGCGCGCGAAAAGTCCAGTCCCTTGTAGACGGTTTCCAGCGCCACCGACACCATCTGGCCGGGGCTGGCGCTGTCGAGCATGTCGCGCATGTCGGCCAGGCCGCTGAGCAGGATCTTGTTGCCGGCGGCGCGCATGCGCGTCTTGGCCAGCGCCTGGGCGCGCCGCTCGGCCGGCTTGGACAGCGGCGCGATGGACAGGTCGGCGGCGGCCACGGCCTTGGCCTGGTCGATGGCGACCATCAGCCGGTCCGTGTCGACGCCGAGCATGCCGGCGTAGCGCTCGGCCAGCTGCTGCACCACGGCCGCGCCTTCGGCGTCGTCGTGCCACAGCGCGTCGGCGCACTGCGAGGACATGGTCGACAGGCCGGCGATCCAGTCGGCGGTCGTCACCTCGGCGCCGGCGGCCGGCGGCTCTATCCTGCGCATGCCGCTGATGAGGTTTTTCGGCAAGCCCCAGTGCTGGGCCACGGCGCAGCCGATTTCTTCCATGCTCAGGCCCAGCAGCTCCGGCGCCAGCGCGTCGGCCTGGTCGGGCGCGGCGCGCTGTTCCAGCTCCAGCCACCGTTCCGGCATATAAAAGGTCAGCATCATGCGGCCCAGCGTGTGCAGCATCGAGCACACCACGGCTTCCTCGGCGTGGCGGCTGTCGGCGCTGGCGCCTATCTGCTGCGCGACCATGCCGGCCAGCACGGCCTTTTCCATTTCGATGTGGGCGATGCCGGAGTCGGGCGAGGCGCTGCTCAGTTCTTCGATCAGCTTCAGGCCCAGCGCCAGGTGGCCGATGGCCTCGGTGCCCAGCACCAGCACGGCCTTGGTCACCGTGTTGACGTGCTGGCCGAAGGCGGCGTACATGCCGCTGTTGGCCAGGCGCAGCACTTTTTGCGTGAGCACCGGGTCCGACAGCACGGTGCGCGTCATATTGAAGCCCTGCTCATCCTCGCCGCGCATGGCGCCCAGGATGGCGCCGATGGCCTTGGTGAAGCCGGGCATGTCGCCGCGCGTGCGCGTGCGTTCCCATAACAGGGCGAGGGTGGCGTCGCCCTGCGGCGTGCTGGCGTGGAATTGGCTCATCAGTGGGCCTGCCGCAGTTCGGACGGCACCACCTTGGCGTAGGTGCTTTCCTTCAAGGCGGCCAGGGCCACGTGGGCCGGCATCGGCTTGCCGGTCAGATAGCCCTGGATGTACTGGCAGCCGCGCTGTTCCAGGAACTGCAGCTGCTCCTCCGTTTCCACGCCCTCGGCCACGACGGACAGGCCCAGGTGCTTGGCCAGGTCGAGCACGGCGTTGCAGATGGCGCCGTCCTTTTGCGAGGCGGGCAGGTCGCGGATGAAGGTGCGGTCGATCTTGAGCACGGAAATCGGAAAGCGCTTCAGGTAGGCCAGCGACGAGTAGCCGGTGCCGAAGTCGTCGATGGCGATGCGGGCGCGGCGCTCCGTCATCTTCGACAGGATCGCTTCGGCGTGCACCGGGTCTATCATCAGCGTGCCCTCGGTGATTTCCAGCACCAGCTGCTCGCCGGTGACGCCGGAAAACGCCAGCGCGTCGTCGAGCACGTCGAGGAATTTATCGTTGCGGAACTGGCGCGGGCTGATGTTGACCGACATGTACAGGCTGCGCTTGGCCACTTCCTCGAACTGCTTGAGCTGGACGCAGGCCGCCTTCAGCGCCCAGGCGCCGAGCAGGTTGATGAGGCCGTTGTTTTCGGCGATCGGGATGAAGCGCACCGGCGGCACCATGCCCAGCGTGGGATGCTTCCAGCGCATCAGCGTCTCGAAGCCCTGGATTTCGCGGTTCTGGCCGCTGACGATGGGCTGGTAGTGCAACAGGAATTCGCCTTCGCGCACGGCCTGGAACATGGCCGCCTCGAGCGAGATGTCGTGTTCCGGCGGGCCGTTGTGGGCCGCGTTGTAGACCACGCAGCGGGCCTTGCCGGTTTGCTTGGCGCGCGACATGGCGGCGTCGGCCAGCGCCACCAGTTGCACTTCGTCCTCGGCGTGCTGCGGGTAGACGGCCACGCCGACCGAGGCGCCGACGTAGATGGTGTGGCCGTCGACCTCGAAGGGCGATTGCAGCGTGGCGATCAGGCGGCCGGTGACGAGCTTGATCTGCGCCTCGGTGCAGGTGCCGGGCAGCACGGCGACGAATTCGTCGCCGCCGACGCGGGCCAGGGTGTCGCTGTCGCGCAGGGTCTTGCGCAGGCGCGCGGCGGCGATGCTGAGCACGGCATCGCCGATGGGGTGGCCGAGGCCGTCGTTGACTTTCTTGAAGCCGTCCAGGCCCACCGTCGCCACGGAAAAGCCCTGGCCGGAGCGGCGCGCCTGCGCGATCACCATGCGGATACGGTCCGACAGCAGCAGCCGGTTCGGCAGTTCGGTGAGGGCGTCGTGGGTCGCCATGTGGCGCAGCCGGTCTTCGGTGGCGCGCTGGGCCGTCAGGTCGCGGCCGACGATCAGCAGCTGGGCTTCGCCGTTGTCGGCGTGGAAGCGGCTCAGGCGCAGCTCGTGCCAGACTTCATGCTCGGGCGTCTTCAGGCGCAGCGCGATGCGTCCCGCTTCCGGCGCCCCTTGCGCCGCCTCGACGGCGAGACGGAAGCCCGGCTGGTCGAGGTCGGCCACGTGGTCGACCAGCGGCTGGCCGCGCAGTTCGCGGCCGCAGGCGAGCAGCGCGATGGCCCGCTGGCTGGCGAACACGAGCTGGCCGGTGGGGGCTAGCCGGAAGACAACATCGCCTGCCTCTTCCATGAAATGTTGCAATTCATGGTGCGCGGCGCGCGAGGTCATGGATGAGGGACTGGAAAGCATTTGATGATCTAATCTTTCAATTTTTTACGTGCCACAAATTCTGCCAGCCAGGCAAACTGCTTCTTGGTGCGGGCCGCTCCGGGGCCACATGGCGAAACCAGAACGAAATGTATCATTGTTAGCAGGGGAATTACATGAAAAACGACAACATCTTTTGTTTTCAGACCGGTCCGGTAAATAAATCGGGTTTTCACCATCGCGCCATGGGGGAAAGCGTCGGCTTCTTCGTCGCCGGCGCGGGAAAAAACGGCCTCATTTTCGGCAAATCGCCCAGGTCCGCGCGGCGCTGAAAACGCCAGCGCGAAAATGCGTCCGGCGCTTGCCTGGAGCATGGTAAAAGATTATCAACAAGTCATCGCTTGCGTCGCCCGGAGTCATGCGCTAGTCTGGTTCCGACCACGCCGCGCAGACCGGCGGGACAGCCCCAGCCGGAGACCGCGATGAACCAATTCGATACGCATGAAGTGCGCAACCAGGTGGCGCCGTTTGCCGATATCAATCTGTACGCCTGCGACGTGGCGCTGCGCGAGGCGCTAGAACGCGAGGGCGGCGTGGCCGAGGCCGACGCGCTGCACGCGCTGGGCGCCCAGCTGGGCCGGGCCGACATGCAGGAGCTGGCGCGGCTGGCCAACCGGCATGGCCCCACCTTGCACAACTTCGACCGCAACGGCCGCCGCGTCGATGAGGTGGAATTCCACCCGGCCTGGCACAGTTTGATGACGCTGCTGATCGAGAACGGCGCCCACGCCTCGCCGTGGGACAGCGAGGCCGGCGGCGCGCAGGTGGCGCGCGCGGCCCGTTATATGCTGTTCGGCCAGGTCGAGAACGGCTCCCAGTGCCCGGTCACGATGACGTACGCGTCGGTGCCGGCGCTGCGCCAGGCGCCGCGGCTGGCGGCGCGCTGGCTGCCGAAGATCTTGTCGCGCATCTACGATCCGCGCTCGCTGCCGATCGAGCTCAAGCACGGCGCGCTGCTCGGCATGGGCATGACGGAAAAGCAGGGCGGTTCCGATGTGCGCAGCAATACCACGCTGGCCACGGCGCTGGCGCCGGCCGAGGCGGCCCAGCGCTTCGGCGACGATGGCGAGGAGGTGTACCGCATCGTCGGCCATAAATGGTTTTTTTCGGCGCCGCAAAGCGATGCCCACCTGATTTTGGCGCAAACGCAGGCGGGCGGGGAGGCGCCCGGCGGCGCCGGCCTCAGCTGCTTCCTGCTGCCGCGCTTCCTGCCCGACGGCAGCCGCAACGCGATCCGCGTGCAGCGCCTCAAGGACAAGCTGGGCAATCGATCCAACGCCTCGTCGGAGGTGGAATTCACGGGCGCCTACGGCTGGCTGGTCGGCCAGCTCGGGCGCGGCATCCCCACCATCCTGGAAATGGGCAGCCACACCCGGCTCGATTGCGTGCTCGGCAGCGCCGCCACCATGCGCGCCGCGCTGACGCACGCGCTGCACCACGCGCGCCGCCGCAGCGCGTTCGGCCGCCCGCTGGCGCAGCAGCCGCTGATGCAAAACGTGCTGGCCGACCTGGCGCTGGAATCGGAAGCGGCCACCGCGTTCGCGCTGCGGCTGGCGCGCTGCTTCGACCAGCGCGCGGACCCGGCGCAGGCCTTGCTGGCGCGCATCTTGACGCCGGCCGGAAAATACTGGATCTGCAAGCGCGGCCCGGCCTTCGGCGCCGAGGCGATGGAAGTGATGGGCGGCAGCGGCTATGTGGAAGACGGTCCGCTGGCGCGGCTGTACCGCGAATTCCCCGTCAATTCGATCTGGGAAGGGTCGGGCAATGTCATGTGCCTGGACTTGCTGCGCGCCTTCGGTAAGACGCCGGCCGCGCGCGACGCGCTGGCGGCCGAACTGGCGCTGGCGGGCGAGGGCAGCGCCTGTTATACGGTGTTCGCGCAAGCCCTGCTGCTCGACCTGGCGCAGCCGCAGGCCGACGAATACGGCGCGCGCCGGCTGGCCGAGCGCATCGTGCTGGCGGTCCAGGCCGGGCTGCTGCTGCGCCACGCGCCGGACTTTGTCGGCGCCGCCTTCGTCGCCTCGCGGCTGACGCGCGACGTCGGCGGCGCCTACGGCCGCCTGCCCGACGGCGTCGACTGTGCGGCGATCCTGGCGCGGGCGCTGGTCGAGCCGGCTCCGCTCACCGGCCCCGGTATCGGCGCCTGATTTATTTTGCAAAACCTTTCCCCGGCGCGTCGATGGCTGGGATAATGCTGCATCAGCACGATAGCGACTGGCGCGTCCCGCACGGCGGCGACAGCGGCCGCAGTCCTCATAACAAGAGCCCAATCGACCATGAAACAAGATCCACGCTTTCCCAACCTCTTCATCACCGACCACCCGCTGATCCAGCACAAACTGAGCCACATGCGCGAGCGCGACACGTCGACCCGCACCTTCCGCGAGCTGCTCAAGGAAATCACCCTGTTGATGGGCTATGAAATCACGCGCGACCTGCCGCTGACCACGCGCCAGATCGACACCCCGCTGATGACCATCGATGCCCCCGTTATCGCCGGCAAGAAACTGGCCATCGTGCCCATCCTGCGGGCCGGCATCGGCATGAGCGACGGCCTGCTCAATCTGGTGCCGTCGGCGCGCGTCGGCCACATCGGCGTGTTCCGCGACCCGGAAACCCACCAGCCCGTGGAATACCTGGTGCGCCTGCCGGATCTGGCCGAGCGCACCTTCATCCTGTGCGACCCGATGGTCGCCACCGGCAACTCGGCGGTGCACGCGGTCGACGTGCTCAAGAAGCGCGGCGTGACCGACGAACAGATCATCTTCCTGGCCCTCGTTGCCGCGCCGGAAGGCATCACCGTGTTCCAGGCGGCGCACCCGAACGTGAAGATTTATTGCGCCTCGCTGGACTCGCACCTGAACGAGCACGCCTATATCGTGCCCGGCCTGGGCGACGCCGGCGACCGCATCTTCGGGACCAAATAAACCGTGGCGACGCTGGTCGACCAGGATTTCCACGCGCGTTTGCGTGCGCTGGGCGACAAGTTCGCCGCGCGCGTGCCGGAAACGATGGCCGCCATCGAGCGCGCGCTCGCCGCCTGCGCGGCGCGGGGCGCGACGCCGGAATGCGTCGGCGAACTGCATGAACTGTTGCACGGCATCGCCGGTTCGGCCGGCACCTTCGGCTTCACCGTGCTGGGCCGCGAGGCGCGCCGCCTCGAGCAGCAGGCGCGAGCGGTGCAGGCCGGCGAGGTCGAATGGCCGCCGCTGGCGGCGCAGCTCGCGCAACTGCTGCGCTGGGCCGCGCGCGACCCCAAAGCCGCGCAATATGACGGTGAAGACGAAGACAAAACAACGCACGATTGATTTTACTCAAGGCAGTTCGGTAATTATTGTCTATAATGTTACACATACCTCACGAAGCTGGAGTGCATTAAGGAAATTTCCCTTAATAATCAATCTCTTGCATTTATTTTCGCGAAAGCGTCCTTTTTGACGTTTATTCGGTATAATGCGGGATCGTTTAGATTCAAGAGTAGTGCAGTTAGTCTGACATTTCTTTCTTGCTTCAAACGATATCACGGGCGTAAGCCCAACTTAACTGAAATAGGAATTGTAATGGCAACTGGTATCGTAAAATGGTTTAATGATTCGAAGGGTTTCGGCTTTATCACTCCTGACGAAGGCGGCGAAGATCTGTTCGCTCACTTCTCGGCGATTCAGTCGGCCGGCTTCAAATCGCTGCAAGAGAACCAGCGCGTTTCTTTTGAAGTGACCGCGGGCCCTAAGGGCAAGCAAGCTTCGAACATTCAGCCACTGTAATACGCTGAATCAAACGAAATAAAAAATCCTCGGTATTCCGGGGATTTTTTTTCGCCTGTCGTTTTGTCATGGCTCGCCGTCATGCCCGCCCTAGCACCAGGCCCGGCGCCAATAGTCGGGCTGCGCATAGCTATGCCGCAGGAAATCGACGAAGACCCGTATGCGCAAGGGTAAATGCCGGCGCTGGGCGAATACCGCATGAATATCGTTGCCGGGCGCCGAGTATTGCGTCAGCACCGGCGTTAATTTCCCCGCCTCAATTTCCGCGCCGACTTCCCACATCGAGCGCCACGCTAAACCCTTGCCCGCCAACGCCCAGTCGTGCAGCACTTCGCCGTCGTTGCACGCCATATTGCCGCCGACCTTAAGCGTGACTTGCTTGCCGTTGTCGCGGAAGGTCCAGCCGCGCTGGCTGCCGGCGCTGCTGATCGCCAGGCAATTATGCTTGGCCAGGTCGGCCAGCGTCCGCGGTTCGCCGTGGCGCTTCAGATAAGCCGGCGAGGCCACCAGTACGCGCTCGTTGTCGGCCAGCTTGACGCTGACCAGGCTGGAATCGGGCAGGCTGGCGATGCGGATGGCCACGTCGACGCCTTCGCCGATCAGGTCGACGACGCGGTCGTTCAGGTTCAGCGTCACCGTGACGTCGCGATGCTCGGCCAGGAAGGAGGGCAGCAGCGGCGCCACATGCTGGCGTCCGAAGCCGGCCGGCGCCGAGATCAGCAAGTGCCCGCTGGCGCGCGCACTGCGTTCGGCGACGGCCGATTCGGCCTCCTCCAGCTCGCCGAGGATGCGCTGGCAATCTTCGAGGAAGGCCGAGCCTTCGTCCGTCAGCGCCAGCTTGCGCGTGGTGCGCTGCAACAGCTTGACGCCCAGCCGCGCCTCCAGCGCATCGAGGCGGCGGCCTATCATGGCCGGCGCGATGCCCTCGGCGCGCGCGGCGGCGGACAGGCTGCCGCGCGCCACGACTTCAACGAAAGTGGAAATCTGTCTGAATTGGCCCATAGTCGATCAAGGTGGATCAGTTGTGATAAAAACGCATGGATGTAGTGATTTTTAGTCAGGTTTCCATAACTAAATAGTGAATATACTGGAAAACAGATCGCGGCGTGACCGAGCGCGTACACTAATCCCAGGACCAGACCCCCACTTTTATAATCGGAGAACATCCATGACGCAATCGACCATCACTTTGCCGGCAGGAATGGACATCACGGGCGCCATCGAGCCCGGCTACGAGCGCATCCTGACCCCGGGCGCGTTGGCTCTGGTCGCCAGGCTGAGCCGGGAATTCGAGTCCCGCCGCCAGCAATTGCTGGCCGTGCGCGTCGAGCGCGCACGGCGCCTCGACGCCGGCGAGCGTCCCGATTTCCTGGCCGAGACCGCGCACATCCGTGCCGGCGACTGGACCATCGCGCCGATACCGCCGGCGCTCGAATGCCGCCGCGTGGAAATCACCGGCCCGGTCGAGCGCAAGATGGTCATCAACGCCTTCAACTCGGGCGCCGACAGTTATATGACCGACTTCGAGGATTCGAACACGCCGAACTGGAGCAACCAGATCAGCGGCCAGCTCAATATGATGGACGCCGTGCGCAAGACCATTTCGATGGAGCAGAACGGCAAGTTCTACCAGCTGAACGACAAGATCGCCACGCTGGTCGTGCGTCCGCGCGGCTGGCACCTTGATGAAAAACACGTGCTGGTCGACGGCAAGCGCGTTTCCGGCGGCATCTTCGATTTCGCGCTGTTCATGTTCCACAACGCCAAGGAACAGCTGGCGCGCGGCGCCGGTCCGTATTTCTACCTGCCGAAAATGGAATCGCACCTGGAAGCGCGCCTGTGGAACGACATCTTCGTGATGACGCAGGACGAGCTCGGCCTGCCGCAGGGCACGATCAAGGCCACGGTGCTGATCGAAACCATACTCGCCGCCTTCGAGATGGATGAAATCCTCTACGAGTTGCGCGAGCACAGCGCCGGCCTGAACGCCGGCCGCTGGGATTACATCTTCTCGTGCATCAAGAAGTTCAAGCTGGACAAGGACTTTTGCCTGGCCGACCGCGCCAAAGTGACGATGACGGCGCCCTTCATGCGCGCCTACGCCTTGCTGTTGCTCAAAACCTGCCACAAGCGCGGCGCGCCGGCCATAGGCGGCATGGCCGCTTTGATACCGATCAAGAATGACCCGGAAAAAAATGACATCGCCATGGGTGGTGTGCGCGCCGACAAGGCCCGCGACGCCGCCGACGGCTACGACGGCGGTTGGGTCGCCCACCCCGGCCTGGTCGAGCTGGCGATGACCGAATTCAAGAAAGTATTGGGCGACAGGCCGAACCAGATCGACAAGCAGCGTCCCGACATTGACGTGACCGCCGCCGACTTGATGAAGTTCCAGCCCGAAGCGCCGATTACGGAAGCCGGTTTGCGTTACAACATCAATGTCGGCATCCACTACCTCGGCAGCTGGCTGGCCGGCAATGGCTGCGTGCCCATCCATAATTTGATGGAAGACGCGGCCACTGCGGAAATCAGCCGTTCGCAGGTGTGGCAATGGATACGTTCGGACAAAGGCGTGCTCGACGATGGCCGCAAGGTGAGCGCGGAGATGGTGCGGGCGATGATCGCGGAAGAGTTGCTCAAGGTCCAGCGCGACGCGCCCGGCGGCGACGGCCCGACCTACATCCGCGCCGGCCAGATTTTCGAGGAGATGTCGACGTCGCCCTCGTTCGCGGAATTCCTGACGCTGCCGCTGTACGAGGAAATCTAAATCTAAAGTAGCGCCGCGAACAATAAGACCAGTCCGCGGCTGCAATTCGGGGCAGGCCCTCGGTCTAGACCCACGGCCTTGCCCCCGGCTTGCCCCCGATTTAGCGCTTCGGTTCGCCGGCGTAAAAATCCCCCGCGTTAGAAATCATTCTTCCACAAACGCAGCGCCGTGAACGTCGCCAGCGGCGTCGCGCCCGGCGACAGCTTGTCGGCCGCCACCAGCTGCTGCGCGATGGCCGGCTCCCGATAGCGCAAGAAGGGATTGGTGGCCTTTTCCAGCCCGATCGTGCTCGGCACCGTCGGCAGATTATGTTCGCGCTTATCGGTTTCGGCCGCGACGCGATCCTTCAGCGCCTGGTTGTCCGGCTCCACCGCGCGCGCGAAGCGCAAATTCGACAGCGTATATTCGTGCGCGCAATACACCAGCGTCGCCTCCGGCAACGCGGCCAGCTTGCCGAGCGAGCTAATCATCTGCGCCGGCGTGCCCTCGAACAGGCGGCCGCAGCCGCCACCGAACAAGGTGTCGCCGCAGAACAACCACGGTTGCTCGCCGCCGCGCACATAGGCGATGTGGCCGTTGGTGTGGCCCGGCACATCGAGCACGGCCAGCTTCAAGTCCAGTCCCGGCACGTCGACCCGGCTGCCTTCGCCCAGCGGCCGCGTGACGGCGGCGATGGTTTCCTTGTGCGGGCCGAAGACGGGCACCGGATAATGCTGTAACAATTCAGGCACGCCGCCGATGTGGTCAGCATGGTGGTGGGTGAGTAGAATGGCGGTAAGCTTGAGGCCATGCTGCTTGAGCGCGGCCAGCACCGGCTTGGCGTCGCCGGGATCGACCACGGCGGCATGGACACCGTCATGTATCAGCCATAAATAATTGTCGTTGAAGGCAGGAATCGTGAGGATACTGAGGCTTGGGGTAGCGGAGATGGTCATTGGGTCACTAAAGGTTGGGCATGGATAGCGCTGCATCCGATCAGTCAATTATAGCGCTGGATGGCTGGTTGCAAACGCCGGCCGGCATCTATGTGCGCGCGTGGGAACAAGCGTGCCTGGATAATTTAACGGCCGACATTTTCGGCTACAACGCCTTGCAGATCGGCATGCCGCAACTCGATGCGCTGGCCGCCAACCGCATGCCGCGCAAGTGGCTGGCCGACACGCGCGTGCGGCCGCCGGCGGCCGACGGCACGCCGGCGCGCCAGGTCGCCGTCACGCTCGATTACGCCGAGCTGCCGTTCGCGTCGCAGAGCTTGGACCTGGTGGTGCTGCCACACGTGCTGGAGTTCGCCGCCGAGCCGCACCAGGTGCTGCGCGAAGTCGAGCGCGTGCTGATACCGGAAGGCCAGCTCATCATCTGCGGCTTCAATCCGACCAGCTTGTGGGGCGCGCGCCAGGCGCTGGGCCGCGTGACGGGCTCGCCCTTCCTGCCGCGCGAAGGGGAATTCATCTCTATGCCGCGCATGAAAGACTGGTTAAAATTATTGAACATGGGCGCCAGCCAGAGCTATCTCGGCTGCTACGCGCCGGCCTGCCGCACAGAAAAATGGCTGCACCGCAGCGCCTTCATGGATAATGCGGGCGCGCGCTGGTGGCCGTATCTGGGCGCCGTCTACATCGTGCAGGCGATCAAGCGCGTCAAAGGCATGCATTTAATCGGTCCGGCTTGGACCAAAAAAACGGCGCAGGCGCCCACGGGCGTGCCGGTCACTAATAAAAGGCGGGAACAGCAGGATGGATAAAGTCGAGATTTTTACCGATGGCGCGTGCAAGGGTAATCCGGGCGTGGGCGGCTGGGGCGCGCTGATGGTGTCCGACGGCGCCGAAAAGGAAATCTTCGGTGGCGCATTGAACACGACCAACAACCGCATGGAGTTGCAGGCCGTGATCGAAGCGCTCAACGCGCTCAAGCGGCCGTGCACCGTGGTGCTGCACACCGACAGCCAATACGTGCAAAAAGGCATCAGCGAATGGATACACGGCTGGAAGGCGCGCGGCTGGAAGACGGCGGCCAGGGAGCCGGTCAAGAACGTTGACCTGTGGCAGGCGCTCGACGCGGCCCAGGCCGTGCACCAGGTCGACTGGCGCTGGGTGCGCGGCCACAACGGCCACCCCGGCAACGAACGTGCCGACGTGCTGGCCAACCGTGGCGTCGAGTCCATCAAGGGCAGCCGCTGAGCGCCGCCGCGCCATTTGCTATACTGCGCCGCTAGCCACACCGAACCACAGACATCGACCCATGCGCCAAATCGTCCTAGATACTGAAACCACCGGCCTCAATCCCAAGCAGGGCAACCGCGTCATCGAAATCGGTTGCGTGGAGCTGCACAACCGCATGTTGACGGGGAATAATTTTCACGTCTACATCAATCCCGAGCGCGAGTCGGAAGAGGGCGCGCTCAACGTCCACGGCCTGACCACCGAGTTCCTCAGCGATAAGCCGAAGTTCCACGAAATCGTCGAAGGCTTGCGCAGCTACATCGCCGGCGCCGAAGTCATCATCCATAACGCGCCGTTCGACCTGGGATTTCTGAACCATGAATTCGCGCGGCTGAAGCTGCCGACTTTCAGCGAACACATCGGCGGCGTCATCGACACGCTGGTGCAAGCGAAGGAACTGCATCCGGGCAAGCGCAACTCGCTGGATGCCCTGTGCGACCGCTACGGCGTATCGAACTCGCACCGCAAGTTGCACGGCGCGCTGCTCGATGCCGAACTGCTGGCCGACGTCTACTTGTCGATGACGCGCGGACAGAACAGCCTGGGCATGGAAGTCGAGGAAGAGGTGGTGGTCATCGACACCGGCCTGGAGCCGATCGCGCTGGCCGACATCATCTTCCTGCCGGCTTCGGACGAGGAAACGGCCGCGCACGAAGCGACGCTGGCCGGCCTGGACAAGGCCGTCAAAGGCCAGTGCATCTGGACCGCGACGCTGGCGGCGCAATAAAGTTGGCAGCTATCGCAATAATTTTCCCGGATGGCCTTCCATATCCGCCCGGTTATATGCGATAATTCGCCCCGATTCGGGAGGTTAGCTCAGGGGTAGAGCACTGCATTCACACTGCAGGGGTCGCAAGTTCGAAACTTGCACTTCCCACCAAATTTTTGTTTTGAAATCAATAGCTTGGCGTTCGCCGGCTTGTTTCAGGGCAGCGGCTGATGCCGGCTTTGTGGTGAAAAATAGGGGAATTCGACAAACGATTCCACCAACGCCAAAGGCCAATCATGGCATCATCCATACCACGCGGCATCCGGGTCATCGACTGGAAGAACGCCGACAAATCAAGATCCATCCGTTACAGAGTGCGCGTCGAGCGCGGCGACTTCGTCGTCGACCGTTCGTTCGAGGACATCGAGCGCGCGAAGCTTTTCCTTGAAGACACCAAAACGCCCGAGGGACGGTTGCTTATCGCGCAGGGGCGGGACCGCGCCACGGCCGTAGTTTCCCAGATGGAGAAACTCGCCGCCGAAATGGTCATGCGCGGGCGCTGCACGCTCGCGCACGCGATCAAAAGCTACATGCGCGACTATGTCGACCCCCAGTTGGAATCCAACATCGACAAAGTGAAGCAGACCGCGAAAGCGGCTGCGGCACGGCTGCGGCATTGCAGGACCATCCCCATTTCGTATATCAAAGAGGGCTTCGTGACGCCAAGCGGCCCGATTGCCGGGCTTCGGGCAAAGTCGAAGGGGTTCGCGACCAAGCCGATCGGAGACTTTTACATCGATGAGCTGACCGAGCAAGAGGCGACCGAATACATCAACTATCGCCTCGGTCAAGGGAAGGCCAAGAGCACGGTCAAGCGCGAGCTATATGCCCTGCAATCAGTGGTGAACAAGCTTCGCTACACGGACCAGCCCGCGTGGAAGCAGTTGGGGGGCCGCAATCCCTTCACGCAGGCCGACAAATCCAAGCTCAAAGGGGGCGAGCGCAAGCGGCGAACCATTATCGGGGCCGAGCAGGAGGAGGCATTGCTCACGGAGCTGCGCAAATGCCGAAACAAAGAAATGCCTCTGATCTTCGCGGTGGCGATGTCGACTGGCATGCGTCGAGCGGAGGTCTTGGGTCTGTTTTGGTCTCAGATTGACCTTGATCGCGGCGTCATAAGCCTGGACGCGGAGCAGACGAAGGCTGACGAGGAGCGGCTCGTCATTCTGCTGCCGGAAGCCGTCGAGGCCTTCAAAGCTATTCCGCGCGCGCCGGGCGACGACTGTGTGTTCCACTACAAGATCGAGGGATTCAAGTCGGTGTTTCGCCGGGTGCTGACGCGCGCGAAGCTGGAGGGACTACGCATGCACGACACGCGGCGCTCGTTTATTTCCCGCGTGCTCAAAGACATCACGTCGTCGCCTGTGGTGATCGCGGACATGATCGGCGCGCGCAGTGTGGCGAATCTGCAAAAGCGAAGCATTGAGCGCATACGCCAAAACGACATGATCGACGCGCGCGCGATAAAAACCGAGGAGCAGCTTCGTTGGGTCGTCCACCATAAAGACAGTCAAACTACCGCGCGTTACGCCAATTTGGCCCCGGCCAAGAAGGTGAGCAAGTCGAAAGCGCCGGAGTCGAATGGCGTTGGCGACTCCGCCGATGACGCAACTGGCTAGGGAAAGTAAGAGCTCGGGGGGCTAGCCTCAGAGCTATACCTTGAGCTTTGCCGGCGATTGTGTAGTCTCGGTGCTCCCTCGCGATTCCCGTCTCAGTGAAAGATAGAAGCCGCGTTTGCGCCCCCGCTGACGCGGCGTTTTGCATTGGAATACTCCTGCGGCTCGAACCATTGGCGTCGGCCGAGCCTGAGGAGCCTCGACGCGCCAGCATTCCCTGCTATTGAAACGACGCGTGCGGATTTATTTTCTATTTGTCGCATGGATTCAAGCTCCGCGCCGTTCGGGGTGAAAAAATGACAAGTTGGCGCGCGCCTTGTCCGCGCCGCAACTTTTCAACTGGAAGATTCCCTTGAGCGCGGCGACGTGAGGTAATATTGAAAAGGAAAGTTTTTTCAATAAGGGATAGCTCGTTGTCGTGCTTGCCCAGAATTTCATTGCCATGATGAAAAAATGCTGACAGAGAATGTCGAGAACCTTTTGCCGGTAGCCGCGCCTGCGCGGGAGCCATCACAATCGCGGGACGCCCACGACCCACGATTCCAATCCATGTATGGACAACTGCGCTCCATGGCGCGCGCGCGTTTGCGCCGTCATGAGACCTTCACGCTGCTGGACACGACGGCATTGGTCCACGAATCCTTTTTGCGCCTCGCCCGCGCTGGCGGCGTGCGCAGCTCGGAGGAGCCGGCCTTCTTGGCTTACGCGAGCCATGTGATGCGCAGCGTGATCGTCGACACGGCCCGCGCGCGCCTCGCTGAGAGTCGCGGCGGCGATGTGGAGGTGGTGCCCCTCGACGACGAGATCGCCGATGCCTTATCCGACGAGCCGGCCGCCGCTGTGGCGCAAGTGCATCAAGCCTTACAGGCCCTGGAGGCCAGCGACCCGCGACTGAGCCAGGTGGTATCCCTCTGCTATTTCGCGGGCATGACGGAGCAGGAGTCCGCGATCTGCCTGGGAGTGAGCGAGCGCACGATCAGGCGCGACGCCGAGCGCGCCCGGTTGTTGTTGCGCGCGTTGTTGGCCTGAGTATTCGCATGCGCCTAGAGCCCGAGCAATTGGCGTGCTTCGCTCGCCTCACCGACGAATGGATGGATGTTCCTGTGGATGCGCGGGCGCGCTGGCTGTCGGAAAGGCGGCGCGATCATCCTGGCCTGGCCCAAGCGCTGTTGGCGATGAGCGTCGAATCCTCCCATGATGGAGCGACAGGCGCCGACCCGCTCAGCTTGCCGAGGTTGGGCGATATTGCTTTTTCCGATGCGGATGAGCCTCGCGCGGGCGACCTTGTGGGGCCTTACCGATTGCTATCGCTGCTGGGACGAGGCGGCATGGGCTCGGTGTGGCTCGCCGAGCAGATCGATGGCCGATTAACCCGCCGGCTCGCTTTGAAGCTGCCATTGCCTGGCTTGGCCCAAGGGGATTGGCGGCGCCGCTTCGAGCGCGAGCGAGACATCTTGGCGGGGCTGGATCATCCCGGCATCGCGAAGCTGTTCGATGCCGGCGTGTCGGCGGATGGGCAGCCATATCTAGCCATGCAGTATGTGGCCGGAGAGTCGTTGATCCAATATGCCAAACGCCATAGCCTAAGCTTGTCTGAGCGTGCGGGTCTGTTCACCGAGCTGCTCGACGCGGTCCAACACGCGCACGCCGCGCTGGTGGTGCACCGGGATCTCAAACCGAGCAACATCCTTGTGGACGAGCAGGGCCGCGTGATGCTGCTGGACTTCGGCATCGCCAAGCTTCTTGGCGACCGCGAAGCGCGCCCTGTCAGCGACTTGACGGAGTTCGCGGCCCCGGCCCTGACGCTCGATTATGCGTCGCCAGAGCAGATCATGGGAGCCGCCATCGGCACGGGAACCGACATCTACTCCCTTGGCGTCGTGCTCTACGAGTTGCTCGCAGGTCAGCGCCCCTACCGACTCCGAAGGGTAAGCCGAGCGGAAGTGGAGCAGGCGGTGTTGGAGCAGGAGTTGGCGCCGCTAAGCGCCCGCGTTACGCAGGATCACGCCAAGTCCATGGGGCTAAGCGCGCGGGCCTTGGCGCGGCAGTTGCGAGGAGACTTGGATGCCATCGCGCTCAAGGCGTTGCGAAAGGCAAGCGAGCAGCGCTACGCGACGGCGCAGGCCTTCGCCGAGGATCTGCATCGCTGGATGCGCAAGGAGCCTGTGAGCGCGCAACCTGATGCCCTGGGTTATCGGGCGCGGCGGATGCTGGCGCGGAATTGGCAATTGATTGTGATTGGCGCGACGGTGAGCGCTGCGCTCCTAACTGCCACCGTCGTCGCCCTTGCGCAAGCGCGCGATGCCAGGCACGCCACTGAGCTAGCTCGTCATCAAGCGCGTCAAGCCGAGGTCGTGACAGGCTTCATGCAGGATCTGTTCGTCAATAATAGTGTCAAACAGGTCGACCCGGAGGCGGCCCGCAAGCGCACGGCCGAGCAGCTCATGGACGATGCGGCCTCGCGCATTGGCGTTGGCCTGGCGGACGCGCCTGAGCAGCAGATCGCGCTTCTGCACAAGTTGGCGGACACCTACAATGAAATGCGTTTGCCTGACCGGGCGATAGTCCTTGCGCGGCAGGCGGCCGACTTGGCCGCGCGCGTCTATGGCCCGGACGATCTGAGGACTAAATTCGCGCAAGCGAAATGGATGTTGGTGTCCGCGACTGGCGGACACGGCGAAGCGTTTGACGCGCAGTTGCAGCCCCTGTTAAAGAGTCTGCCGCTTCTGGCCGCGTCGCCTCGCGACGACGATCGCCAATTGGCGCTGGATCTATGCAATGCCCTGATGAATCGTGAGTTTGAGATGCGCGCCGAATCCGCGCTCAGCTATGCCGAATTGATGGACCGGATATTGCCGGGTGTGGCCAAGCGAGATAGCGCATTAGGACATCATCACATGATGGGCGTCGTCTATCTTCAAAATCTGCGACTGGCGGACGCCGCCCGCCATTTCGACATCGCTCGGAGCTTGCAGGCCGCTCAGGGCGTCGCCGCTGGCGATGGAGATTCATACCCAACATGGCGCGGACGGTTGCAAGAGCTATTGGGGCGCTATGCCGAGGCGGAGTCTCTGATGCGGAAGGGCTACGCGATGGAGCGCCGTAACGATGCGGGCGGAAGTCGCGTAAGCGATTGGTGCTTGGCCAACTACGCGCGGTTTCTTGTCGACACGGGGAGGGCGGCAGAGGGGTTGGCCCTGATAGAAACTGGTGGACCTCTCGCCAACGCTGGCATCCGTTCTCAACTTCCAACGTCGATTCGCTCTCAATTGGCGCAGGCTCACGCCCTGGCGCGACTTGGGCGCGGCGAGGAAGCGCTGGCGAGAGCCGAAAAGGTCGAACGAATGCTTGCGGAGCAGGAGCAGGAGGCCACAAGGCCGCCCTTGCCGGTGGTGATGGAGGCATTGCTCGTTTTAGGGCGCGTAGACCAAGCCATGGCCAAGCTGGACCGGGAAGAG
Source organism: Rugamonas sp. (assembly GCF_025354735.1). Lineage (GTDB taxonomy): Bacteria > Pseudomonadota > Gammaproteobacteria > Burkholderiales > Burkholderiaceae_D > Rugamonas. The sequence goes on along the minus strand of NZ_JANXMI010000042.1, from coordinate 9,825 downwards.
CCGCGCTTGGCGAAGGGCCGCTCCTCGATAGTGGCGCGCGCGCTGAGCGAATACCGGATACGCGGCTTGATCGCATTAGGAAAATCGCGCGAAGCTCGTGAATACCTTGAGAGCCGCCGGACGATATTGTCGCCACCTGGCGGCGGCCCGGCTGAGCAAGCGCGGCTAGCATGGCTGGAAGGCGGTGTGGCCTTGAAGGAAGGACATCCCGGCGAGGCGCGCCGAGTGCTCAATGAAGGCTTGCTGCGCGTGGCGCAGGCTGGGCCTGATGCTCAAATCTATCTGCGCGAATGGCTGGCGCGCCTGCAAGACCGCATGGGCGATGCGTCGCTGGCGTTGGACGATGCTGCTGGCGCGCGCTTGGCCTTTGAGGCGGCGATGCAATCCTACGAGAAAGTCGTCGATCCACAATACAGCATGGCCTTCGGGCGAGTCGCCCGGCAATTGGCCGACCTAGCGCGGCAACGCGGCGATTCCTCCTCCGCGCGGCGCCTGCAATCGCAGGCCGACGCCATCGCCGCGCGACATCCGCATCAACAAGGTTGGGGCGCCTAAGCCCGAATATTTGGTGCCGGTGGGGTTTGTCCTCGCCGATTCCGCTTCAAATACTTTCCATTAAGCATCTCCTGCCATCTCGCCGGATTGCCGCCGCGCCTGAACAACGCGGAGCATCGGAGATAGCCCACGCGTTCCGCACCCGCGCAGCTAGTCGCGGCAGATCCAGCCACCATGATTGACAGGCAAGGGCGCGCATCCCTTTAGTCCGCCAGCGCTCGCGCAGATCAATTCTTCCTCGATAACGCATCTCTCGCAATTTGTTTGGCCGGATTTTGGCGCGCGCTCCGTCCTAACTGAGGAAGGGAGGCGATTCGCGCCGAATGGGCGGCGAGTCGGCGCGGCATAGCTTGGCTTGGCGAAATATAAAAGTGAAAGAGCCGTCGATCTATGGTTCGCGACGATTGGTCGGAGATGGGTGATGTCCTTAGGGTTTAAAAGTTAATGGCCGGTCGGATCGTGAAGGCCATTTCTGGCTGGATGCTGATGTCGCGAGGAAAAATAAAGTTCATGGAAATCTCATCCAAAGCCCAAGGGGCTGTCCCGCTCGAAGGGCTGTATGGCTTCGTGCGGTCTCATCTAGTGATCGTCAACGCGGTGGCGGCCGCGTCGATCACCATCGTCGGCGTGCTGGATTTCCTCGCGCCGACGCTATCGGTGCTGCCGAAGGTCATCTACTCAGCGACCGCTTTTCTCGTCGGGCTGATGCTGATATCAGCCTTTGCGCCCGGGCTGGCGATGCGCCTGATATCAACCTTGGGCCTCGCCGCCCGGTATCCGTCGGCGGGCCCTCTATGGCGCCGGCCAGCGTGGCAGATTGCCTTTGCGATGCTGCTTGGCGTCACAGTCCTAGGGTTTATATCGGTGGCGAAGGCGAGCCAAGGCGGCGTGATCGCGAGCGCGTTTCCATCAGCTCGCAACTTTCAAGAGGCTTTGCTCTCGATGCGAGAGGACGTGGCGGGCATCAAGAGCGGCGTGGGCCAGGCCAACGAAAAGCTCGACAAGCTGGCGTCCGTGGTCGACCCATCCAACGCGGCCGATCGCTGCGCCGATCTCGGATGCGCGATATCGAACGGCGCGAGTCCGGAGGCTGTGCGACGCCTGTTCACCAAAGGCGCCCAGTTGCCGGGAAGTCCGGTGGCTGATGGCGCTTTGCTGATCGAGGCGGCGTTGTCGCCCAGCGAGAGCAGATTCGAGATTTTGGATCTGTTGGCGCAAAAGGGAATCGACCGCGACTTGATGCTTCTGCCGATACTAAACGATCGGAGCAACCTAACAAGCAAGGAGCCCGCGCGGCCATGGAGGTCCAAGACGCGGCCAACTTGGCCGCGAATCCAGCGGCGTTCATCTACGCGCCCACGGGCAACAAAGGTTTGGACACGTGGAACGCGGTGGTCGGATGCTTCAAGCGGACTTCCGCAGGAGTTTCACTTATCGAACTGGCGTCCCTATTAGGCGACTCGGATTTGGTCGCGCGTTTGCGCGCGCGCGGGGCGGCGTTTCCCTCTCGTCCGCTTTCATGTAGTTGGCGTGTTGCTGGCAAGTCTGGATTTGCTCGCATCCGCTTCGATCCTGCGACTGGGAAATACATGGGCGTGTCGACGAGCTGATATTGAAGCGCGGGGCGCCCTGTTGTGAGCGGAATTGTCTGGGCATGTGATCGATTGGCGGCAAACCCGCGATCTTAAATTTGATGGGGGATATGCGATGAGTTGTCTGCAAGCGCGAAGTGAAGTCGTTCGGCAATCTGGCGTCGACGTCCATTCGCAATTTTTTCATTGGGAATCCAACACCGGTTTGGCCTTGAATGCGAAAGCGAAAACAGTGACGGTCGCAGCCGGTCCGAACCTTAGAACCTACACCTTTGACGATATATGCGAATGGGCCAGCCGCTCCGCGAAGACCAGCGAGGTGGTTCGAAGCAGTGCTGGCTCGGCTGGCGTGTGCACGGCGGTAGCCGGCGAGGCCGGATTGGTTGTCTCCGTCAAAGACCGCGAGTATCCGACATGGCGCATCGCCATGCACGACAGGGTGAAAAGAGAGCAGTGGTTTGAAATTTTGTCGTTGGTTTTTGTCGCAGGCGATGCCGTCCGCGCGCAACCAAGGAATGCCATATCGATTTTGTAGAGACCGCGCCGTTTTGACTTGCTACTGGGACTTGCAATGAAAGAGTCCTCCAACGGCGATTGGCTGGGCGTGCGACGCGTCGGCCGGCCATCAATCAATTCAAACAAAGGAAAAACATGAGTATTTCGAGTTCCACTATTCGCGCAAGCATCGTCATATTCTTGACGGCGCTTGCCGCAGGCTGCGCGAATCAACCCAGCGGGCCAATGGTCCATGACTCAATTCAAGGCGCCATCAATGTGATCGGCGCGAGTCTAGGGGGAAAGCCAAATGGCTCCCCGCTCGGGACGCCGTCTGAATCCTCGTTCAAGGACATCCTCGTCGCCGAGCCAGGCTCGCAATGGCCCCGCGTGGCATTGAACATCACCGCGTTACCGCCTACGGCATACAAAAGCATGATCATGACCTGGGGAACCAGCATCCCTCAGGATGCCTGCATGCGGCTGTCCGCTGTGGTTTGGTCGAGCATGAAGAAATCGCGGACCATTCCCGAGGAAACCTTCTGCGTGAGTCAAATGCGGCCGACAAATATCAACTCCACGGGCGAAATTCTAGCTTGGGGCAGCTTCGAGGACCGGATGAGTCGGATGCCAAATACCGGGCACGCGCGAACCAATGGCCCTGTGCCGCCGGCAAAATTATTTCCAGAGGGCGGCGACTACAAAAGTTTCTACAACTCTCAGGCGAGCGGAGCTTTCGGGGTGCTGATACGGCTTATGGGCTATGACTTGTCAATGGAAGGTGTCAAGGATCGCAGGCTCTGGGTGGTCAGCGCGCCGACCGAGGCTGAAATTTACGCGGGTCAAAAAATTCTTCGTTAGGCGCGCGTTCGGATGCGCTCATCAATCAAGTTATCGATGGCTTCGATTGCTTATCGCGCGTCCGACTCCTTCCGCAGTGAACTGCTCCGCCTCGATCGCGGGCACAAGATACAGGAGACACGTATGAAAGCATGGGGATCCGCTGCGGTGGTTTGGGCGGCCGTATGGCTGGCACTGGGTTGGCGGGAAGCGGTCGGCGGTGGATGGCTGGGTCTTGCGCCCCTGGCTTTCGCGCCGATGGTTGTGTGGGCCTTGGCCTGGTCGAAGCGTCGGGTGGTCATAGGGCTCCGCGCGATTGATGTCGAGGCTTTGGTGTGGGAGCAGTCAGGGGCCGAGCCCCCGCGTTGATCTACGCGAGGAAATGACGACGCGGCCGCGTCACACGAAGATTGGGGCATTTCAAAAATGGCGACAGGGTTGCGTGCAATTCATAGGAATGTCTGGTTAGTGAACTAGGCGCCGTCTGCAAAGCGATCGCTCTCGGTCGCGAACAGTGAAAACAAAGGAGGCTTTGTATGTTGGTTCGGGCTCTATTGGGGTGGATTTTTATTTGCGGGGGCTTGATGGCGGTGTTTGGCAGCCATCCAGGCGGGGGAGTGATTTGCGTTGCGGTTGGCGTCGCGCTGCACGCTTTCAACATTCAGTCGGCTAAGCGTCGGCGGGCAAGCCTCGCTGCCATCCACTCGGCCATGCTGAATGCTGCTGGCGTCGCGCCCAACTCAGGCTGTGATCACGCCGAACAAGACAGCGGCATCGCGGTCAATATTCGAGCTCGGACGTTGACGCTGCTGTCCAAGGGGAAATGGAAGACCTATCCGTTCTCGGATATCCGGCAATGGGCCACAAATAAATCCACGGCGGGTGAGCAAATAGTCGTCGGCGGAGGGGCGTTGGGATTTGCCGCGATGGCAGGCGCCGCCAGCGCGAACGCAGCGGCAGCTGAAAGAGCGGAAATGGCGAGCGGCTTTTTTGTCACGGTCAGGGATATCGAAAATCCCAAATGGCGAGTCGCGATGCGGAGCCTTGCGACACAGGATCGATGGATGGAGATTCTCACGCAGGCGATCAACGAGGATGCCCATCGGGAATTTTCGTCGTCGGCGCAGCGTTCGCGCTGAGGACAGCGCTCGAGCTCATGAGTCCCAGCGGAACCACTTATAAGCGGCTGTCATTAAAAGGGAGCAGCGATGCTTTTTCTGTCGATGGGCTGGCGACTGCCAACCCGAATGGGAAAATCCGAGAGCGAAGCCCGGAGCATCGAAGCATGGGCACGCCGGCATGCGGAGATGTTGGATGCAGGCGGCGTAGCCTCTGGCCGAGGGTTGGATCATTCCGAGGATGGCACTGGCATAGCCCTCAATCCGAAAGAGCGGCTTGTTTTGCTCCTGGCCGACGGCGCCTACAAATCCTACGACTATGAGGACGTGCTTGATTGGAGGGATCGAGAGGCGCGGGCAGAGATGCTCGCAGGCGGCGGCCTATCGGCAGCATGGGTGAACGAGTCGGCGAGCGCTGTCGTCGCTGATTGCGCGGACGAGCTGAGCAGCCTGTTCGTGAGCGTGCGCGATCGCGAAATCCCGATGTGGCGCATTTCGATGCGGGACAAGATGGACCGCGAACGCTGGATGGAGATCCTTCGCGAACAGATCAACAACGGCTCGGCGCCAACCGGAGCTGAGCGGGCGACAGAAATAGAGCGCCACAAACACTTCAATGAAAAAGGAACCTGATATGAACCCAAATGCCATGCGCTCGACCTGCGCGACAATCCTGCTCTTCATTTTGGCTGGATGCAGTTCAAGTCCTAGCGAAGCGGACATGCGCGCCGCGCTAATCAAGCAGGCGGAGGCTACTGGCGTTAGCCAGCTGGCTCCAAACTATAAGGAGGCCATTGGAAAAACGAAGCTCGTCGGTTGCTCCAAGGCCGATGCTGGCGGCTACAAGTGCGACATTTCTAACGCGACCGGCGGGGTGGTGAGCGCGCGGTTTGTGAAAGCCGATGGCGCGTGGGCGGTGGTGGCCGAGCGGTGACCTTGAGTCTTTCGCGGCGTTAAGTCTCCATGCCGGGGTGACCGCAGTCCATCGTCGTAGCGCTCGATCGCCGGCTTGGCAGTTTTGCATCGCGATTTTTGGATAGATTGGCGCGGCGCGGTTTGCTGCGGTGGCATTGCGTGACGAAGTAGCGCCTGTATTTGCCATGTTCTTGGAGGTTGAAAAAATGCTGTGGTTGATTCGATTGCTTTGGTTAGCTCGCTTCGCGTGGGGATGCTATTTCACCCACTATGTCTGGGTTGGCGGCCCGCTTATCGCCAGCCTCGGGCGCATGGACCGGATGTCTGCGTGGTCGTTCATTGTGCTATTCGGCTGGGGACCAATGTTATTTCCGCTCAATCTGAGCAAAGTCGTCAGGGCGGCGTGGGGATGGGGGGTGTCGATCTTGTTGCCTAATGGCTTTGCCGCGCTCTACGCCATGACCGGCGTCTTAGCGCCTCCTCTTCTGTATTGGCTGCTGCTGCCGACCGTGGCTTGGGGGCCTCTGTTGTTTCCTTGGCTGGTTCGCGCGCGTCGATTTTTGGTTTTTTGGGCGGGGCCTTCCGCGCTCAGGGATGAAGCCGGCCGCAAAGCTGACTGGACATTTTCTGACGACGGCTTGGAGATTGCCGTCGACTTGGCGCGTCGGGAGTTCCGCTTTCGGGCTCGGCTCGCAAGGTGGCGCGACGGGGGCGGCGAATGGCATGTGTCTTCGGTTCAGATGACGCGTCCGCTATTGGAATGCTCGCTACGGTGCGAGGCCGCCACAAGAGCAGTCTACCGCCCAACAGGATTCCAGGGGCGCGGGATGACCCCTGACGGGCAGCCAGTGACCATGTTTGTGGAGACAGGAGGATCCATGTCGAGCGTGCGGACGGGACGCTACATTCTAAGTGTTGAGCACCGCGAGTCAACATGGAGAATAATTGGCGAAACGGTGTCGCGGCGGCATGATGGATCGCTTTCATATGTGGGATCGCTCCGCAAGGATGCTTCCGACCTTGCGAAATCGAAGTTGTCGATTGAAATGGCGGACTTGCCCAAGCGAGTGGGGGAGCGGTTATTGAAATCTTGGAATAGCAAGGCTGTCCCAAAAATCGCGAAGCTTGAAAATGCGGCGGAGGTGGAGTTCCTTGCCGAGAGCCGGGCTGTCGCGGAGGACTCCTTCCTGCGCGACGAGCGCGCGGCGCGCGAGCGGTGGGCGTTTGCTAAGGAGTCGGCGCGCCGGCAGATCGATGAGCTTCGCGCCAAGGCCGAGGTGGGCTCGGAGTTCGTCGACATCTCCCACAGTCGTGATGGCGTGGTGGCATGGGCGATCGCGGCCGACCGTGAGGGGCGGGCCGCGATCATGGGTGGAGCTGAGAGCTGGTCAGGCTCTTTGGCCGCCGCGAGCGCGCGGGCGTCGGTGGAGTTGGCCGAGAAGGGCGTGAGTGGTCGCCCTGACGTCTTCAAGCTGCTTGTAGAGTTGGACGATCCCAAGTTCGAGCGCGAGCGCTTGGCCAAGCGCCGGTTCGAAATCATGCGAGGACAAGCGCGTGAGAAGCTTGTGGAATGGGCGGATCGCATTCAGATCCTTGGCGCGCAGTCTCCGCCCCCATCTCAAGCAAGGGCGCTGGTTGAGAGAGAGCCAAATGGAAGCGCCGCCGTCTAAGCGCGACTGCTGGATTTTTTTGCGCGTTCGCGCGATCGAGATGGAGGTTTTGCCGCCGGAGCCGCCGGGCTCAAAGACTCCGCGCTGAGAAGCGCTCGCGGATTTTTTATCAGCGATGAAGGCTGTCTATCGGTCCTTATCGCTGTGAATAAGTGGTCGTCTTTCGCTGTTGTTTTGCGTTGGAATCTGACCCGCCATTTGCATCGAATTATGACCCACCTATGGGTTGAAAAAAAATGGTCAAGCCGATGCTAAGTTGTTTCCCGTCTCCTTTCCGATTATCTGAGTTGAGCTGTTTTTAAAACGATAGCTGTCGTTCCCGGTTTCGATTATATGGCAATGATGGGTGAGCCGATCAAGCAGGGCTGTCGTCATTTTCGCGTCGCCGAATACTGAGCCCCATTCCGAGAAGCCCAGGTTGGTCGTGATGATGATGCTGGTGCGCTCATAAAGCTTGCTGATCAAATGGAAAAGCAGAGCTCCGCCGGTCTGGCTGAATGGCAGATATCCCAGCTCGTCCAAAATCACCAGGTCGGTGTAGAGCAGCCGCATCGCGAGATGGCCCGCATTGCCTTGCTGCTTTTCCTGCTCCAACATATTCACTAGCTCCACCGTGGAGAAGTAGCGCACTCGGCAGTTGTGTTGTTCGATCGCCTGCGTGCCCAGCGCCGTCGCCAGGTGAGTCTTCCCCGTTCCAGGCCCACCGACCAGCACCACGTTGTGGGCCGCCTCCATGAAATCGCCTCGATGGAGCTGGCGGACCAGCGACTCGTCCACCTCGCTGCAACCGAAGTCGAAGCCGTTCAAGTCCCTGTAAGCGGGGAACTTCGCGACTTTCATCTGGTAGGCCAGCGACCGGACCTCCCGCTCGGCCGTCTCCGCTTTGAGCAGCCCGGCCAGGACCGGCAACGCCGCTTGGTAGGCTGGCGAGTCCTGGCCGGCGAGGTCCTCCAACGCTTGCGCCATTCCGCGCAGCTTCAACGATTTGAACATGTGTTGCATGGCTTCATGCTGCATTTTTATCTATCCTTTTTCTAAGTTGGTCATAGCGCCCGATGTCGGCCATGGGCTCGATCTCCAGGGCGAGGGCTTGGGGCGCGTCGATGCGCGGCGGCGGAGCCGTGTCCAGAAGGCGGCTCAGGATGTTCAAGATGATTTGCTTGGACGGGGCGCCGCCGTCCAGAGCCTGCTTGACGGCTTCGAGCACCTTGGCCTCATCGTGAAACATCACCAGGGCAAGGATGTCGACCATCTCCCGATCGCCGCCTGGGCGCTTCATCAGGATGGCCTGCAAGCGCTTGAACTCGTCGGGGAACTCATGGAATGGCGCGCCGTTGCGCAACGCGCCTGGCTTGCGTTGCAAGACCGCCAGGTAGTGCCGCCAATTGAAGATGGTGCGTCCTGGCCCGTGGTCGCGCGTGATGTCCCGCTCATGCTCGGCGACGACTTTGCCCTCGGCGACGAAGACGAGCTTGTCGGCGTAGACCCGCAGGCTGATCGGCCGATTGGCGAAGGAGGCCGGCACGCTGTATCGATTGCGCTCATGCGTGACCAGGCAAGTGGGCGACACGCGCTTCGGATGCTCCACAAAGCCATCGAACGGCTTCCCGTAGGGCATGAGGTGCGGTTTCTCTGCCTGCCAGGCCTCCCAGACGCTGATATCAGCTTCGGGATGCTTCGCGTCCCGCCACAGCCTTTCGCATTCGGCCCCTAGCCACACGTTCAGCTCGTCCAGGGAACCGAAGGGCTGGATTTTCTGCCAGATGCGGTGGCGGCTGTCGCGGACGTTCTTCTCGACTTGGCCCTTTTCCCAGCCGGAGGCCGGATTGCAGAACTCCGCGTCGAACAGATAGTGGCTGACCATCGCCTCGAACCGGGCGTTGACATCGCGGTCCTTGCCGCTTCTGACCTTGTCCACGGCCGTCTTCATGTTGTCGTAGATTCCCCGGCGCGGAACGCCGCCAAACGCATGGAAGGCATGCGCGTGGGCGTCGAACAGCATCTCGTGCGTTTGCAGCAGGTAGGCGCGCAGGTAGAACGCCCGGCTGTTGCTAAGCTTGAAATGCGCGACTTGCAGCTTGGTGCGCTCGCCGCCGATGACGGCCCAGTCCTCGCTCCAATCGAACTGGAAGGCCTCGCCTGGCGCGAAGGACAGCGGAACATATGTTCGTTTGCGCGCTGAATTGACCCACTCCGTTTGACCCTCCCTCCATTGCCTGGCGAACGCCGCCACGCGATCGTAAGACCCCCCGAATCCCAATTCCAATAGATCCTCGTGGAGCTGTTTAAGGCTGCGCCGCTGCTTGCGTGATTTGGCCGCCTCGGTCTTGAGCCAGCCTGAGAGCTGGAAGGCGTATGGGTCGATCGCGCTGGCCGATTGGCGCTCCGCATAGGCGGGCTCGGTCGTTTCCGAACGCAGGTAGCGCCGGACGGTGTTGCGCGAGATGCCGAGGCGCTTGGCGATTTCCCTCAAAGGGACCTGGTCGCGAAGATGCCAGCGTCTGATTATTCCTAGTAATGCCACGTCGATCACTCCGATCCCCCTACTCATCAAGATAAGTAGGATTGTGTGCTAAACGTGGGTCAATTTTCGATGCAAATTATGCGGCTAAGTGGGTCAGTTTTCGGTGCAAATCAACA
>NZ_JANXMI010000041.1 GCF_025354735.1 Rugamonas sp. | reverse complement strand
GCCAGCACGCCCTTGCCGTCCGGCGAAGCGTCGCCTTCGACGACGTTGCGCAGGTCGGCGACGATGGCCGCTTCGGCCATGTCGCGGCCCCAATTGGCGCCCGTGTAGTGGAAGCCGGCGTCGTTGGCGCCGCAGACGAAGTCCGCCAGGTTGGCGACGGTGCGGTCGGCCACCACGGTGACCGGCGCCTTGGTGCCGACAGGTCCCAGATAGCCCGGCACGCAGCCGTACACTTCCAGGATTTCCGCCTCGGTCGAGAAGCGGTGGCCGGCCAGGCCGGCGACCTTGCCGACCTTGACTTCGTTGAGTTCATGGTCGCCGCGCAGCAGCAGCATGAAGTATTGTTTGGCGACTTTGCCGTCGGCCTCTTTTTCCACCGTCAGCGCGATGGTCTTGACGGTCTGCGACAGCTCGATCTTCAGCAAAGCGGCGACCTGCTCGCACTTGGTGGCGTCGGGCGTGGCCACCTTGGTCAGCGGCGCGCCGGCGGCGGCGCGGGCCGCGCTCAAAGGCAGCGCTTCGGCCGCTTCCATATTGGCGGCGTAGTCCGAGGTCGGGCAGTAGACGATGGCGTCTTCGCCGGTGCTGGCGATGACGTGGAATTCGTGCGAGCCGCTGCCGCCGATGGCGCCGTTGTCGGCCGCCACCGCGCGGAACTTCAGGCCGAAGCGGGTGAAGATGGCGGTGTAGGCGTCATACATGATCTGGTAGGAAGCCTGCAGGCCGGCCGCGTCGCGGTCGAAGGAATAGGCATCCTTCATCGTGAATTCGCGGCCGCGCATCAGGCCGAAACGCGGACGGCGCTCGTCGCGGAACTTGGTCTGGATGTGATAAAAATTGAGCGGCAGCTGGCGGTAGGATTTGATTTCGGAGCGCACCACGTCGGTCATCACTTCTTCGGCGGTCGGCTGGAACGCGTATTCGCGGCCGTGGCGGTCCTTGATGCGCAGCAGCTCAGGGCCCATCTTGTCCCAGCGGCCCGTCTCTTGCCACAATTCGGCCGGCTGCACCAAAGGCATCAGCAACTCGATGCCGGCCGCCTTGTTCATTTCGTCGCGCACGATGGCTTCGACCTTGCGGATCACGCGCAGGCCCATGGGCATATAAGTGTAGATGCCGGAACCGAGGCGTTTAATCATCCCGGCGCGCATCATTAACTGGTGGCTGACGATTTCCGCGTCGGAGGGTGCTTCTTTAAGCGTGGAAATAAAAAAACGGGAGGCGCGCATACGGTGAATTCTTTTTAAAAAGAGAGGGTTATAATCAACCTAATTTTAAAGGATTAGCTGGCCGATGCGTCCATACTTTATACAAATGCGTTCAATTGATGGCACTCCGACCGTTTTCGCCAGCCGAAAACGCCGCCGGCGTGCAGTTTCATGGGCAAAAATATAAGAGGGATGCTCGGTCGCAGAAAGTATTGAGGTGCAATATGCTCGATCGTGAAGGGTTTCGGCCCAACGTCGGCATCATCCTGCTCAACGCCCAGAACGAGGTGTGGTGGGGAAAGCGGGTGCGCGAGCACTCATGGCAGTTTCCGCAAGGAGGCATCAAATATGGAGAGACGCCGGAGCAGGCGATGTACCGCGAGCTGGAAGAGGAAATCGGTTTACGGGCCGAGCATGTCAAGATCGTCGGCCGCACGCGCGACTGGCTGCGCTATGAGGTGCCGGACCATTTCATCAAGCGGGAAATTCGCGGCCATTATCGCGGCCAAAAGCAGATCTGGTTCCTGCTGCGCATGTGCGCGCGCGATAACGACGTCAACCTGCGCCTGACCGACCATCCGGAATTCGACGCCTGGCGCTGGCATGAATACTGGGTGCCGCTGGACGTGGTGATCGAATTCAAGCGCGATGTCTACCAGCGCGCCTTGCAGGAGCTGTCGCGGTTCTTGACGTGGCCGGCGCACGGCAACGGCCATCACCGGCACACGTCGCGCTATTTGCGCCAGCCGCACGCGCCGCGCACGGCGGCCGAGGCGGCGGCCGAATCGCCTTGCGCGACCGAAGACGCGCCGCCGCACGGCGACGCGGTGCCGGAAAAAACCGGCGAGTAAAACGAACGGGCGGCGACATTCACGATGTCGCCGCCCGTTTCTTCGATGAAGGCCGCTCCCGATCGGCGGCGGTGGCGCCCTGCCCTTCCTGCTAACTCCCGCTCAAACGATCTTGCACGCTTCGTCGAAAGACAGGCGCGGCGCGCGCGGGCGCAGCTTGGCCGCTTCGCCATAGCCGATGCTGCAAATGAAGTTGGCCTTGACGCTGGTGCCGGCGAAAAAGGCCTGATCGACCTTGGCCTCGTCGAAGCCCGACATCGGTCCGCAATCGAGGCCGATCGCGCGCGCCGCCATTATCAGATAGGCGCCCTGCAAAGACGAATTGCGGAACGCGGTCGATGCGATCAGCGCCTCGTTCCCGGCAAACCATGCGCGCGCGTCGACGGCCGGCGACAACTGCGGCAGCTTGTCGTAAAACGCCATGTCCATGCCGACGATGACGGTGACCGGCGCCTGTGCCACCTTGGCCGCGTTGCCTTGCGAGACGCAGGCGGCCAGCAGCTCGCGCGACTGCGGCGATTTGACGAACACGAAGCGCGCCGGCGAGCCGTTGGCGGCGGTCGGCGCCCATTTCAGCAGGTCGAACAGATGCTCGAGCTGGGCGTTGGTGACTTCGCGGTCCTGCCAGCCGTTGTGGGTGCGGGCGGCGTAAAACAGGGTATCGAGGGCGGTATCATTGAGCATGGCGGGTCCGGTGGGTTGAAAAAGTGGCATGCATCTGCCACGCCAGAGTACACATTTTCCGCACGGAGTACAATGGCGCCTGCCCCAGCCCCGTCCACGATTCCCTGTCACCATCCATGTTCAATCCGTCTTCCGATGACGTGCGGCGCTTCTTCTGCGAAGCCTACCGCAAGCATCACGCCAAAGAAATCCTCAGCCCGATCGAAGCCATCGCCGTCGACTGGATCGCCGAGCATCCCGAATACGAAGAGGCGCTGACCGATGTCGACGCCGCGCTGGCGCGCGACTACTCGGTCGAAGGCGGCCAGGCCAATCCGTTCCTGCACCTGTCGATGCACCTGTCGATTTCCGAGCAGGTCTCGATCGACAGCCCGCGCGGCATCCGCGACGCCTGCCAGGCGCTGACCCGCAAGCTCGATTCGGCCCACGCCGCGCACCACGACATCATGGAATGCCTGGGCCAGATGATCTGGACCTCGCAGCGCAGCGGCCTGCCGCCGGACGCCGAAGCCTACGTCGAATGCGTGCGGCGGCGCTAGGCGCGGCGGCGGCGCGATTAATCGCACACGCACCGTCGGCTCCCGCTCAAGTACGTCGGCGATTTTACGCCGGATAAAAAAAAGCCACGACGCGGCGTGGCTTTGCTGCTCCGGTGTCGCGGCGCCGATCAGCGGTGCGCGGTCAGCTCGCCCGGCAGGCTATGCAGATATGCCGCCAGGTCCTTGATATCCTGGTCGCTCAGCGGCTTGACCTGGCCGTCCATGATCGCGTTGTTGCGGCCATTCGGACCGTCGCCGCGCTTGTAGGCGGTCAGCGCGTGCTGGATGTAGTCCTGGTTTTGGCCGGCCAGTTTCGGATAGCTCGGATCGATCGGCGACTTGAAGTCCTTGCCGTGGCAGGCGAAGCAGCTGTACTTTTCCGTCAGCGCCTTGCCGGCATCGATATTGCCGCCCGCGAAAGCGGACAGCGAAACAGCGCAGCACACCAGCGCCAGTATCATTTTTTTCATCGTCCCGCTCCTCATTTCGCCGGTTGTTGTTGCGAGTAGTAAGCCGCAACGTCAGCGATGTCCTGATCCGACAGGCTGGTGGCGATACCCTTCATGGTGGGATGTTTGCGATCGCCCTTCTGATATTCCTTGAGCGCGTTTTCGATATACTTGGCCGACTGGCCACCAATCATCGGCACCTGAAACACCTCGGGGAACGTGGCCTTGTAGCCCGGGATGCCGTGGCAGCCGATGCACATTTCAATCTTGGCTGGCGCCGCCTTCGCGTTTCCAACGATATCCGCCGCGGCCGCGGCATTCACAAGGCCGGCGAGCACGAGAAGTGCGTAGATTTTTTTCATGGTGGTGGCTAAGTAATATCAACGATAATCGGAGACCACGGGCGCAAAAACTTGACAATTGCGCTAGTAGCCTGCGATTCTAACTCAATAACATTCTGAGAGTCCAATGCAATCGCCGCCCTGTGGTGCGCCATCACACGCGCGGTTCTGACTTATACTGAAATCACTTTTTTCCTCTCTTTTTTCGTCACCGAGACCGCCTCCCATGCACGCTCCAAACGGCCAAGGCCAACGCTTCCAGGGTTCCGACAACTACGTCGCCACCAACGATTTGAAACTGGCCGTCAACGCCGCGCTGACGCTGCAACGCCCGCTGCTGATAAAGGGCGAGCCGGGCACCGGCAAGACCATGCTGGCCGAGGAAGTGGCGGCCGCGCTGAACATGCCGCTGATGCAGTGGCACATCAAGTCGACCACCAAGGCCCAGCAAGGCCTGTACGAATATGATGCCGTTTCGCGCCTGCGCGATTCGCAACTGGGCGACGAGCGCGTGCGCGACATCCACAACTACATCGTCAAGGGCGTGCTGTGGCAAGCCTTCACGGCGCCCGAGCCGGTGGTGCTGCTGATCGACGAGATCGACAAGGCCGACATCGAGTTCCCCAACGACCTGCTGCGCGAACTGGACCGGATGGAGTTCTACGTCTACGAGACGCGCGAGATGGTCGTCGCCACGCACCGCCCGCTGGTCATCATCACCTCCAACAATGAAAAAGAGTTGCCGGACGCCTTCCTGCGCCGCTGCTTCTTCCACTACATCAAGTTCCCCGACAAGGAGACGATGGAGCAGATCGTCGCCGTGCATTTCCCCACGCTGAAGAAGGAATTGCTGGCGCAGGCGCTGCAAACGTTCTACGAGGTGCGCGACGTGGCCGGTCTGAAGAAGAAGCCGTCGACCTCGGAATTCCTCGACTGGCTGAAGCTGCTGCTGGCCGAGGACATCCCGGCCGAGGCCCTGCGCGGCAAGGACGCCAAGACCATCGTGCCGCCCCTGCACGGCGCCCTGCTGAAGAACGAGCAGGACGTGCACCTGTTCGAGCGCCTGGTCTTCATGTCGCGGACGAACCGCTGATGGAAGACCTCGGCCTGCCCACATTGGAATTGAACGGCGTGCGCCTGGAGGCGCTGGCGCCCCACCACGCCGCCGGCCTGCGCGCGGCCGCCGAGGACGGCGAGCTGTGGCGCCTGCGCGTCACCTCGGTGCCGGAGCCGGAGCAAGTCGACCAGTACATCTTCAAGGCCGTCGAGATGCGCCCGCAGCGCCTCGCCTTCGCCGTGCTCGACGCGGCCAGCGGCGCCGTGCTGGGCACCAGCAGCTACCACGACATCGTGCCGGCCCTGGACCGGCTGGAGATCGGCTACACCTGGTACGCCAGGAGCTGGCAGCGCAGCCACGTCAACACCACCTGCAAATTGCTGCTGCTGACGCACGCCTTCGAGACGCTGGGCAGCGCCGTCGTCGGCTTCCGCACCGACAACTTCAATTTCGCCTCGCAGGCGGCCATCGCCCGCCTCGGCGCCAAGCTCGACGGCGTGCTGCGCCACCACGGCCTGCGCCGCGACGACACCGTGCGCGACACGCATATGTACAGCATCACGCGCGGCGAGTGGCCGGAGATCAAGGCGCATCTGCAGTACAAGCTACGGCGGGGCTAGGATGCTGATCGATTTCTTCTTCACCTTAAAGGACGCCAGGATACCGGTGTCGATCAAGGAATTCCTGACTCTGCTCGAGGCGCTGCAAAAGAACCTCATCGGCGCCTCCATGGACGATTTCTATTACCTGGCGCGGCTCACCCTGGTCAAGGACGAGGCCCATTTCGACAAGTTCGACCGCGCCTTCGCCCAATACTTCAAGGGCATCAACGCCGCCTTCGAAAGCAACGCCGCCATTCCGCTGGACTGGCTGATCAAGCGCATGCAGCGCGAGCTGTCCGACGAGCAGAAGGCGCAGCTGGAGAAATTCGGCTACGACAAGCTGATGGACCGCCTGAACGAGCTGCTGAAGGAACAGAAGGAACGCCACGAGGGCGGCAGCAAGTGGATAGGCAGCGGCGGCACCTCGCCCTTCGGCAACGGCGGCACCAATCCGGAGGGCATCCGCATCGGCGGCAAGGGCGGCAACCGCACGGCCGTCAAGGTGTGGGAGGCGCGCGCCTACAAGGACTACGACACGGAGCGGGAACTGGGCACGCGCAACATCAAGGTGGCGCTGCGGCGCCTGCGCAAGTTCGCCCGCGAGGGCGCCGAGGACGAACTGGCGCTCGACGCCACCATCCACGCCACGGCCAGCAACGCCGGCTTCCTCGACATCCGCATGCGCCCCGAGCGCAAGAACCGCATCAAGGTGCTGATGCTGCTCGACGTGGGCGGCACCATGGACGACCATATCGAGCGCACCGAGGAACTGTTTTCGGCGGCGAAGACGGAATTCAAGAACATGGAGTTCTTCTACTTCCACAACTGCGTCTACGATTATCTCTGGAAGAACAACCGGCGCCGCAACGCCGAGCGCTTCCCCACCTGGGACATCCTGCGCAAGTATCCGGCCGACACCAAGCTGATCTTCGTCGGCGACGCCACCATGAGCCCGTATGAAATCCTGCAGCCGGGCGGCTCCGTCGAGTACAACAACGAAGAGGCCGGATCGGCCTGGCTGGCGCGCTTCACCAACGCCTTCCCGAAGTTCATCTGGCTCAACCCCGAGCAAGAAGGCTTGTGGCAATACCGCCAGTCGGTCGGCATCATCCAGCAATTGATGAACCGGCGCATGTTCCCCCTGTCGATAGAGGGACTGGAGCGCGGCATGCGCCTGCTCAGCAAGTAAGCGCCGCCGGCGCCGCGCGCAGCTGAGCCGCGGCGCCGGCCGCCGGGCCGGCCGCTGCCCGTTGCACCATCGTATCGTGCGCGCCACCTCATCAAGTAGAATCGGCAACGCGTTCATTATCGAGGCGCAGGCGTGCGCGCGTCGCACGCCACTACACAATGAGGAGTGCCCATGCAAAGTATCCTGTCGATCGCATCCGACCTATCCTGGCCCTTCGCGATCGCGCTGGCCTGGGTCGCCGGCGAGTTCGGTCACCGCTGGACCGGCCTGCCGCGCATCAGCTTCTACGGCGTGGTCGGCTTCGCGCTGGCCCAGACCCAGCTCGGCGTGCTGCCGCACGCCGGCAACGGCCCGATGCTGATCCTGGCCGACGTCGCCTTCGGCCTGATCCTCTTCGAACTGGGCTACCGCATCAATCTGCGCTGGCTGAAGAACAATCCCTGGATCGCCGTCGCCGGCCTGGTCGAGGCCATCGGCACCTTCGCCGTGGTGTACTGCATCGCCATCGAATTCGCCATCACCCCCGTCACCGCCCTGCTGCTGGCGTCGCTGTCGATGTCGACCTCGCCGGCCACGGTGATGCGCGTCATCAACGAGGAGCGCAGCGCCGGCCAGGTCAGCGAGCGCGTCATGCACATGTCGGCGCTGAACTGCGTGCTGGCCGTGTTCACCTTCAACGTCATCGTCGGCTTCCACATGTTCCACAGCTCGGGCGACCTGCTGGCCGCCGCCACCGGCAGCCTGTCCGTGCTGCTGGCCTCGGCCGCCGCCGGGGCCGCCTTCGGCGTCGTCGTGCCGGCCATGCTGCGCCGCCTCGGCAACATGGCCCAGGACGCCACCGTCGCCTTCGCCCTGGCCGTCATCCTGCTGGTGGCGATCACCTACACGACCAGCCTGTCGCCGCTGCTGGCCACGCTGGTGTTCGGCCTCGTCGCGCGCCACCGCCGCGTCGCCTTCAGCCAGGCGCAGCGCAATTTCGGCGCCCTCGGCGAATTGCTGACGGTGCTGCTGTTCGTCTTCGCCGCCTCGACCCTGGAATGGCCCAAGGTCATGGCCGGCCTCGGCCTGGCGCTGGCGATGATACTCGGGCGCTGCGTGACGAAGATCATCGGCGTGGGCGCCTTTTCCCACGTCAGCGGGATTTCCTGGCGCAAGGGCGTGCTCACCGGCGTGGCCCTGACGCCCGTGTCGGTGTCGGTGGTGCTGCTGCTGGAACACGCGCGCCATCGCGGCGTCGACTTCGCCGGCGAATTGAACGCGCTGGCCGCCTTCATCCTGATCCTCGAACTGCTCGGCCCCATCATCATCCAGCGCGCCCTGATCTGGGCCAAGGAAACTCAACACGAACAGGAGCGCTGACATGCCGCTGGAACCCTTTAGCCAATCGGACGCGCTGACCTTCGGCGTCGAACTGGAACTGCAACTGGTGAACCTGTCGGACTTCGACCTGACGGCCGCCAGCCCGGACTTGCTGCACCTGCTGGGCAAGAACCCCTTCCCCGGCAACGTCACGCCGGAAATCACCGAGTCGATGATCGAGATCAACTCGACCGTGCAAACCCAGCACGCGCCGCTGCTGGCGCAGTTGCAGGAAATCCGCGACACCCTGGTGGCGGCCGGCGACAAGCTCAACATCGGCATCTGCGGCGGCGGCACCCACCCCTTCCAGCAATGGTCCTCGCAAAAGATCTTCGCCAAGCCGCGCTTCCAGGAAATCTCCGAACTGTACGGCTACCTGGCCAAGCAGTTCACGATCTTCGGCCAGCACGTGCACATCGGCTGCGCCTCCGGCGACGACGCGATGTTCCTGTTGCACTCGCTGAACCGCTACATCCCCCACTTCATCGCCCTGTCGGCCTCCTCGCCCTATGTGCAGGGGCGCGACACCCTGTTCGACTCGGCCCGGCTGAACTCCGTGTTCGCCTTCCCGATGAGCGGGCGGGCGCCGTTCACGCAGAGCTGGTCGACCTTCGAACACGAGTACTTCGCCAAGATGGAGCACACCGGCGTCATCAAGAGCATGAAGGACTTCTACTGGGATATCCGGCCGAAGCCGGAGTTCGGCACCATCGAGCTGCGCGTGTGCGACACGCCGCTGACGGTGGAGCGGGCGGCGGCGCTGGCCGTGTATCTGCAGGCGTTGTGCCGCTATCTGCTGGAGCGCCGCGAGGAGCCGCCGGTGGAGGACGATTACCTGGTCTACAACTACAACCGCTTCCAGGCTTGCCGCTTCGGCCTGGACGGCACGCTGGTGCATCCGAAGACGTATGAGAGCCTGTCGCTGCGGGAGGACATCCTGACCACGCTGCGCAAGAT
>NZ_JANXMI010000279.1 GCF_025354735.1 Rugamonas sp. | reverse complement strand
GGCGGCGGCGGCATGAAAGCGGGCGCTGGCGGCGCGAGCCGCGCGCTGGCCGGCGCCGGCAGCGGCCGCGCCGGGGCCGGCGCGCTGTCCTGGCCCAGTTCGCTGAGCCGGGTTTGGAAATCGAGGAAATGGCGCAGGCTTAACTGCTGTTCGCACTGCAGGTCCAGCATGCGCGCCAGGCCGTGCTGGATTTGCGAGAAGGCGTCCGGCGATGGCGCGGCGTCGTAGCCGACTGCGCCGTGCGCTGGCTCGGGTGGCGTGAGCGGTGGGAATTGTTCGGCTTTCATGCTGCTTCTCCTGTAAGGTGCGGGGGGCGGAAGGGGACGGCGGGGCGAAACACTGGCACTGCTGGCAACGGCGGGCCGGGCGGCGGCGATGCCGGCCGGATGGGCGCCCGGCGGCGGCCCGGCGTAGGGCGCCGGCGCGGGCGGCGGCGACACGGGCGTCGGACGCGGCTTGTACCACGGGATGGCCCGGCCGCCGTTGACGCGCCAGGCCAGCCGGCCCGGCTGGACGCGGCCGGCCGCTACCTGGTCTAGCGTCGCGCCGGCCAGGCCGCGGCCGCTGAACCAGGGACCCAGGTCGACCGGCAATCCCAGCGCGATCGCCCGCGCCAGCAACTGCCCCAGCTGCGGCCAGCCCGGCCGGCCCGCCGCGTCCAGCGCCAGCGTGGCGTGCGGGCGCCGGTCCAGGATGGCGTCCACCAGGCCGCCGAGCGCCATGCCCGGCCCGCATTCGATGAACACGCGCACCCCGGCCTGGTACATGGCCTCGACCTGTTCGACGAAGCGGACCGGCTCGGCGATATGGCGCGCCATCACCTCGCGCACCACCTCGCCGTCGGCCGCGTGCGGCGCGGCGGTGGTGTTCGAATAGACCGGCAGCGCCGGCGCGTCGAAGCGCACCGACGCCAGTTCCGCCGCCAGGCCCAGGCGGACGCCGTCCATGCTGGCGCAATGGAAGGCGGCGCCGACCGGCAGCTTGCGCACCCGCGTGCCCTCGGCCGACAACATGGCCACGGCCGCGTCGATAGCGGTGGTGGCGCCGGCGATCACGGTCTGCGCCGGCGCGTTGAAGTTGGCGATGGCCAGCGCCAGCCCGCTGCGGGCGATGGCGGCCGCCGCCTGTTCGCCATTGCTCTCCAGTACCGCCATGGCGCCGGCCGGCGCCGCCGCCGCCAGCCTGCCGCGCGCATACGACAGGCGCAGCAGGTCGGCGCGGCTGATGACGCCGGCCGCGCACAGGGCGACATATTCGCCATAACTGTGGCCGGCCACGACGTCGGGCAGCAAGCCGTAAGCGGCCAGCAGTTCGCAGCCGGCCATGCCCACCATGCCCAGCGCCGGCTGCGCCACGTCTGTGGCGTTCAGGGCCTGCTGCTGCGCTTCGCGCTCGGCGTCGCTGAACACCGGCGGCGGATAGATGCGGCCGGCGACCGGCGGCCGCGCCGTCGCGTCGGCGTCACCGGCAGCGGGAGCGGGATCGAAGCAGGCGTGCAGCGCGGGCATGCCCAGCACCAGGTCGCGCAACATGTTGACGCGCTGCGAACCCTGGCCGGGGAACAGGAAGCAGACGTCGCCGGCGTTGGCGCTGAGGCCGGCGTTGTCGTCGCGGTAGAACAGGCCGGGCGCCTGCTGGAATTCGGTATGGCTGGGCAGCAGTTCCAGCGCCCGCTCGAGCCGCGCGCGCAGTTCGCCGGGCGAGCCGGCGAGCAAGGTCAGGCGGCATGGCGGCGCGCCCGCCGCGCGCCGCGCCGCCTGCAGTTCGCGGTACAGCGCATGGGCCAGGGTCGCGAGCTCGCCCTGCTCCACCGGTCCGAGCGCGTCGAGCAGGCGGCGCGCCTGCTGCGCCACCTGCCCGGCGCTGGCGCCGGCGATGGCGAAGATCTCGGTCTCCCGCGGCGCCAGGGCCAGCGCGTCGCCGGCGCGGTAGCCCTGCCGGTACTCCGCCAGCACGGTATGGAAATTGGTGCCGCCGAAGCCGAACGCGCTGACACCGCAATAGCGCGTGTCCCGGCCGGCCGCCGGCATCAGCCAGGGCCGGGCCTCGGTGTTGAGATAAAACGGCGAGCGGCCGAAATCGATGGCGCCGGTGGGCTGCGCGACGCCGATGGTCGGCGGCAGCACGCGCTGCTGCAGGGCCAGCGCGGCCTTGATGAGGCCGGCCATCCCGGCGGCCACCTTGGTGTGGCCTATCATGGATTTCACCGAGCCGAGCGCGCAGCTGCGCGGCGTCATGCCGACGCCGTCGAAGGCGGCCTCCAGCGCCTGCAATTCGGACTGGTCGCCCAGCGCCGTGCCGGTGCCGTGGGCCTCGATCAGGCCCACCTGCGCCGGCGCCACGCCGGCATCGTCATAGGCGCGTTGCAGCGCCAACACCTGGCCGGCCGCGTGCGGCGCCGTCAGGCTGCGGTTGCGCCCGTCGCTGGAGCTGCCGATGCCCTTGATGAGGGCATAGATGCGGTCGCCGTCGCGCTCGGCGTCCGCCAGGCGCTTCAGCACCACGGCGCCGACGCCTTCGCTGATAGCGATACCATCGGCGCTTTGGTCAAACGGCCGCGAGCGGCCGCGCGGCGACAGCGCGTGGGTCTGCGAAAAGCACATGAAGCCGATGGCGCCGTTGGTGCAGTCGACCCCGCCCACCAGGGCCACGTCGGCCTCGCCGCCGCGCAGCTGCTTGATGCCGACGTCGAGCGCCGCCAGCGAGGCGGCGCAGGCGGCATCGACCGTGAAGTTGGTGCCGCCCAGGTCGAGCCGGTTGGCGATCCGGCCCGCCACCACATTGCCCAGGATGCCGGGAAAGGCGTCCTCGGTCCACTGCGGCAAGAGCTCGGTGTTGAGCTGGGCGAGGATGCGCTCACTGGCCTCGGGCGCCAGGCCGTCGACCTGGCTGAGGTATAGCGGCAGCAGGGTGCGGAAATTGTACTGGCAGCTGAGGTCGGCCATGCCGCCGACGGCGAACACGCAGGCGGTGCGCTTGCGCGCGAACGGCAGCGCGTCGAAGCGGGCGTCGGCCAGCGCGCGCCTGGCCACTTCGAGCGCCAGCAGCTGCATCGGCTCGATCGACGCCAGGCTGGCCGGCACGATGCCGTAGCGTTGCGGATCGAAGGCGATATCGTCGAGGAAACCGCCCCACTTGGCGTAGATCTTGTCCGGCGTGCCGCGCTGGGGGTCGAACAGCTGCTGCGCGTTCCAGCGCTGCGGATCGACCTCGCGCACCGAGTCCACGCCGCGCACGATGTTTTCCCAGTATTCGCGCAGGCTTTGGGCGCCGGGGAAGAGGCAGGCCATGCCGACGATGGCGATATCGTGCTGTTCGCGGCGCGGCGGCGCCACCGCCTCGACCGGACGGCCCGCCGTCAGCAACCGCGCGCCGCCGGCCGCGACGTCGTCGTGCAGCGCGGCGATGCTGAGGGTGCGTTCCCTGAGGCGCGCCACGTCGCCCAGCATGTAGACGCCCTCGCGCCGCTGCGTGTCGCGGTCCACCTCGACATAGCGCAGCTGGTCGGCCGTGTCGGGATCGGTATTGCGGGTCACGCCCTTGGCCGCGATGCGCAGCCGGCCGATGTTCATCGTCTCCAGTTCCAGCAGCGTCTGCTCTTCGGAACTCGACGCGAGCACCAACTGCTGGCGGACCTTGTCGAACTCGTCGCAAAACGGGGTCCAGGCGCAGCGCGTGTAGACGCCCACGCCGGATTGCAGCAAGGCCGTCTCGCTGCAGGCGATCGCTTGCGACTGGAACTCCGGCACGATGGCGCCGGTGTCGACGATTTCCTCGGTGAACAGATAGGCGGTGCCCATCCACACTCCGATACGCGCCCCGCGCGCCACCAGGGGCGCCGCCATCGCCGCCACCATCGCCGCCGACAGCGCGTCGTGCACGCCGCCGGCGAACATGATGCACAGGGACTGCGGGTCTTTGATGTCGGCGGCGGCCAGCGTTTCGAGCATCAGCTCCCACAGCGCGAAGCTGGTGCGGGGACCGGTGTGGCCGCCGCACTCGCTCCCTTCGAAGACGAAATGGCGCGCCCCTTCGGCCACGAAATTGACCAGCAAGCCCGGCGACGGCACGTGCAGATAGGTGACGATGCCCAGCGCCTGGAGTTCGCGCGCCTGGCTGGGGCGGCCGCCGGCGATCACGGCGAACGGCGGCCGGATGGCGACGATCGCCGCCATCTGCTCTTGCCGCATGGCCAGCGGCAAGAAGCCCAGTATGCCGACACCCCATGGCCGTTCGCCCAGCAGGGCCGCGGTCTGCTCCAGCATGGCCCGCACCTGCGGACCGCGCATCACGGCCAGCGCCAGGAAGGGCAAGGCGCCGCCGTCGGCCACCGCGTCGGCGAACGCGCCGATGTCGCTCACGCGCGTCATCGGCCCTTGGGCAATCGGATAGTGGGTGCCGTGGGTGCGCGCCAGCGGGCCTTGCGGGGCCAGCGCCTGCTGCTGCGCGGCCAGGCGCAGATTCTCCGACAAGGCGGCGGCGACCGCGACGACCATGCGGCCCACCGTGCCGTAGCGCTGGGCCCAGGGCTCCGCCAGAGCGATATCCTGGCCCGCCGCCACCAGGCCGTCGGCGTCGCCGTCGGCGCCCGCCCTCAGGCCGTCACGCAACAGTGCTTGTATGGGCCGGCCGCCGGCCTGGGTCAGTTCGATGCGGCGCAGCAGCGCACGGCCGGAGCGGTTGAACACGCGCGTCAGCTGCTCGCCGCCGCCGACCAGCACGGTCTCGCTGCCGTCCAGGCGGCGCATGGCCTGGCGTTCCGGCTCGCTGCCGTAGGGCCCCTCGGCGGCCAGCCACAGCTGCTCGCACAGCACCACGCCCGCCGCGCCCGACAACACGGCGCCGGCGCCGGTATGGACGCCGATGCCACCCTGGATCCAGTAGGGGATCGTCAGCCGCCCCGCCAGTTCCTGGAGCAGGATGAACGATGAACGGGGGCTGACCCGGCCACCGGCCTCATGCCCCTTGACGATGACGCCGTCATAGCCGGCCGCCTCGGCCGCTTGCGCGGCTGCCAGTTCCCGCACTTCCAGCACGACACAGGCGGCGATGGCCTGGGCCTGTTCGCGGACCGCGGCCAGGCGCGACGGGGCGACGCCGGCCAGCACCAGCAGCGGCAGCGGTCCCGTCACCGCCTGCGTCAGCAGCGCCATCAGGCCGGCGAGCTCCCCGCCCCCGGACTCGGCGCGCTCGCCGGTTTGCTCATCCGTTTGTTCATCCACCTCCCAGCGGATGCCCCAGCCCGTCTTGCCGGCGCCATCGCGCACCAAAGCCGACAAGGCCCGCAGCGCCGCCTGTGGGCGCTGCGCCCTGGCGTCAAGGGGCGACGCGGAGGCGTCTTGATCGGCGGCGGGCGCATAGGCCGGCCCCAGGTCGAGTACGCCGACCGCGCCGGCACGCCGGGCGGCGATGGCGATTTCCGGCACGAAAAGGTGCGACGGTGTCATGGCGATGACGGTGGCGAGATGTGCTTTCATGATCGTGGGAGCTCCCTAGTTGGAATGGCAATGGTTATCGACACCCGCCAGGATGCCGCCAGGCACAAGGCCCCGTCCCGGTGCGCAGGCGTGGGCGCAAAACAGTGTGCGCAGAGGGCCGAGGTCGCCGTATTCGGAGGCGCGCTCGAGCAGCGCCAGCAAGGCCGGCACCGCCGGCATGGCCGTGATGTGTTCGCGCAGGATGAGTTGACGCAGATAATAGGCATCGGCGGTCTCGCCGGGCGCCGCGATCAGCACGGTGGCGCCATAAGACAGGGCCCAGACTACGCCCCAGGGAAAGGCCGTCGGCGTGGCCTCGGAGCACTGCATGACCGCCTCGCCTGGACGGATGGGGCTCATCGATTGGATCGCCAACAACTGTTCCGTCACCGAAAGATGGCTGCCGAAGCCGGCCCCTGGGCCATCGGGGTGGTTGCGCTGGGCGTAGGCCGGCGACAGGCGGTGGGTCGGATACTCGTCCGGCCACGCGAACGGCAGTCCGCCGCCATCTTCCGTACAGCGTATCTCCTGCGCGGGCTGGATCGACAAAGGCGTGGCATCGGCCGCCGTCAACACCAACATGGCCTCCCGTTCGCGCAGCGCGGCGCTCAATTGCGCCGTTTTTTGCGCCGGGTCCAGCATGAGGCAGGCGGCGCCGGCCTTGAGCACGGCGAGCACGGCACGCGGCAGAGAGATCGAGGGCGCCATGCACACCGCCACCACGCTGCCGGAGCGGACGCCGCGCCGCTGCAGCAAGACGGCCAGGCCGTCGGCCTGCGCATCGAGCTCGCCGTAAGTGAGTTTGATCGCGCCACTCTTTATCGCCGCCGCGCCTGGGTTGGTCTGTGCCAATACCTCGAATCTACGTTGCAGGGTGAATGTGCTGAGCACCGGATGATCCACCGTCCCCAGCGGGGCCGCGCCATGGGCGCCGCCATTCGAGGCATACGCGCCGGCGTCCTTTAGTACGCGGCAATATCGGGTTTGTGTATCGAGCTCTATGCTATCGGCACAGTAATTACTGATGACCGATTCAAATTCTGTATGCATATTCATTCCCTCCGGAATTTCAGCATGTCAAAGCAATAAAAATCAAAATTATTAAAGATAAGAAATAATACCTGCAATCTATTAAATTAATATTTCTTGTGCATCGCACAAACACAGGAATTATTTTCCATTGGGAAATTGGTGGTATGTATTTCAAATATGTGTTTAAATTCAAACACTTAAATATTTTTAATAGGAAATAGTTTCAAATGAAAATATTTTTTTTAATTCAACGTTAAATTTATAATACTCGTTAGCTGCGCTGCACAATTTAATCCATATGAAATATTTTTATTTGTTCCAATTAAACGACAAAAAATATTTTAATAGAAATTATTTACTTAATTCAACTAGCGGCTTATCCAGCATTGGACCGATGAACTTTATGCGTGAGCGATTGCCCGCCCCTTCGCCTATTTGAAACATTCGATGAGATACAGAATCTTGCAAGCGGCCGGATGTGGACCGGGAATCACGGTCGCCATGGTGGTCGACGGACGAAATGGGGTACGCCGGCGTAGGCGCCGACGAGCTGGATTGGGATGTGGGGCAACACCTCCCGGACGGAAGGATTAGCTAGTGCGGCGGTGCGGGATAGATGCGGGCTGGGCCGTGCAGGCGCCTAGTGTGCTGTTGCGCAGCGAATTCAGCGCGTCTGGGACATCAGCCCCGGCGGCGCGCCACCGCCCACAGGTCGCGCAGGAGCGGCATGGGATCGCGCCACTCAAACACGAAATAGTGCATGTTCGGCCGCAGGAAATCGCGCAGGTAGCCGAACAGCTCGGCGCCACGGTTCCAGCGCAGCTGCCGGTCCGTCACCTTCTTTTGCTGGAACAGCAGGCGCAGCAGGCGCTTGGTTTCCGCGATCATGAAGCGGCACTGGATGCCGCCCACATACGCGGTTTGCGTGACGGACTGGTCCAGTCCCTGCAAACGGTACAACATCCAGGGGAAACTGACGCCGGCGTGATAGGCCAGCGGCAGGCTGCCCCAGAAGCGGCCGTTGATTTCCATCAGCGCCGA
This sequence comes from Rugamonas sp., assembly GCF_025354735.1. GTDB lineage: Bacteria > Pseudomonadota > Gammaproteobacteria > Burkholderiales > Burkholderiaceae_D > Rugamonas. Next base: position 32,541 of record NZ_JANXMI010000279.1, on the reverse strand, counting down.
TTCGCCGGTCAGCGGATCGTGCCGGTATTCCACCATCGCGATGCCTTCCCAGCGCAGCGCGCGCAGCAGCGCCACCGAGCGCAGCATCAGCTCGCCGTGCTGTTCCAGCCCCACCGTTTCGCACAGCGTCGACACGCCGCCTTCGGGCGGCCATTCGTGCACGCGGCGGTGCTGGAAGGTGCAGTGGGCCACGCCGTCGCGCATCAGCACGAACTGGCCCAGGCCGTAGCCGGGGCAATATTCCTGGATCAGCGGATAGCGGCCGACGGCCTGGTACGGCGCCAGGTAGCGCAGCAGCTCGTCGGCGTCCTGGCAGTAGCGCGCCTTGTCGAGGGCCAGGCCGGCGCCCTCCAGCAGCCGCACCACGCCGTTCGGATCGGACCATTTCAGCACGACCGGAAAGCGCAGGGTATCGGCGGCGGCGCGCACGGCGTCGAACGAGTCCGGATGCGCGGTGCGCGGCACCCGCACGCCGACGCGGGCGGCGGCTTCGTAGGTGCGTTCCTTGTCGAGCACGATCTCCATGCGGGCGGCGTCCGGCAGCAGCATGCGGTAGCAGCGCTCCAGCCGCGCGCGGTGGCGGTTGAGCATCATGATGTCGCTTTCGGAGATCGCGTACAGGCAGGCCGGGCCCAGCCGCGCGCCCAGCTCCAGCAATTGCGCGATGATGCCCTCCTCGTCCGCGGCCCGCATCAGGCCCTGGCGCAGGTAGCGCGACGACAAGCCCGGCGCGGCGCGGCTGCGGGCGATGCCGTAGACCGGCACGCCGTGGCGGCCGAGGTCGCGGATGATGGTCAGTCCGATCGGCGTATCGATGCCAAGCACGACGACAGGCAGCGGCATCGCCATTAACCCTGTACCGCCCGCGCGCCCAGCGGCCCGCTGACGCGCCGTTGCCACCAGCGGCTGCCGAACAGCGCCGCCAGCCAGCCGTGTATGCGGCGCCGCAACGCGCCGCGCCGGTGTTCGGTCAGCGTGCCGGCGGCCCACACGGTCAGCAGCGTGGCCGCCATCGTTTCGCAGTAAAACAGCGGGCCGCGCGGGTCGCCGTTGATGGCGGCGCTGTAAAACTGCAGCAGCGGCTGGTGCATGATGTACAGCGAAAACGTGTAGCTCGACAGCCAGCGTATCGGCCGCGCCAGCGGCAACAGCCACGGCCCCAGCATCGGCGCCATGGCGCGCGCGCCGGCGAAATTGGCGGCCACGATCAACGCCAGCGGATAGTCGGTGATGACGAACTTGGAGAACGCCAGCTGGCGCAGCCAATAGGGGCCGACGATGCGGCCCAGCAGGTCGGCGCCGACGTCGGTCAGGCCGGCCGCCTGGAAGCCGGCGTAGGCGGCGAAGGAGGCGATCCACAGCAGCGCGCCCGGCAGCGGCGGCAAGCGTTGCAGCCATTGCCAGCGTTGCAGCACGACGCCCAGGGCCCAGACCGGCGCCAGCAGGAGGATCTTCGGCCCCAGCAGCAGCGCCACGGCGGCCAGCAGCGTCGCACGGCTGCGGCCGCGGGTGAAGATGACGATGGCGAAGCCGATGTAGTACCACATCTCGTAGCACAGCGACCAGTACGGCGTGTTCGAGAACGACATGATCGATACCGTCCACACCTCGTTCAGGAAGCTCAGGCTGGTGAGCATGCGCAGCCAGATCAGGTCGGGCGTGCCGCGCCCCTCGTAGAAGGCGGGCGCGAGGGCGCGGCCGAAATGGTCGAGCAGCGGACAGAGCAGCACCACCGGCAGCGCCAGCGAATAAAAGCGGGCCAGCCGGCTGGACCAGTATTCCAGCGGCGTGTTTTCGCGCTGGGCCGTGATGTGGGCGATGACGTAGCCCGACAGCACGAAGAAGACGATGACGGCGGCGTGGCCGTGGTTGCTGAACGGCAGGTGGGCCACGCTCAGCAGGCGCGAATTGGAGTGGTAGATCACCACCAGCACGGCGGCCACGAAGCGCATCAGGTCCAGGTAGAGCGAGAATTCCTTTTTCATCCGCCCTCCCCGCGCAGCCGGGCCAGGCGCGCGTTCGGCAGCGCCAGCGCCAGCCGGCCGACGGCCTGCTGCACGCGCGCGAAGCAGCTGTCGAAATAGCCGTCGCTCAATTCGAAGGGGTCGTGCAGGTGCGGCAGCGGCGGCGCGCACCACATGCCCAGCAGGCCGACCTGCACGTCGTCGCGCGGGCCGAGGCGCCGGCGCACGGCATGGGCCTGGCGGATTTCCATCACCAGCAGCAGGTCGCCGGAGCGCACTTCGTAATCGCTCCAGTCGCAGGCGCGGTGGGCCGTCATGTGGGCGCCGCGCCGCGCCGCCGCCGCCGTCGCCGAGACCGGCGACGCCGCGCCGGTCGTCGTCGACAGTCCGACCGAGACCACGTTCAGGCCGACGGCGTGGGCCGCTTGCTCGGCGTAGGCGCTGCGGCAGATGTTGCCGAGGCAAACGAAGACCACGCGCCGCACCCGTTCGGGATGGCGCAGGCGGAAGCGCAGCAGGCGTCCGCTCAGCAATTCGGCGTAGGCCAGCGCCAGGCGGGCCAGGCCGCGCCAGGTGCCGAAACGGCGGTCGATCGCGGCCTTCAAGCGGCACGCTCCAGGCGCTGCAAGGCCAGCGCGCCGTAGCGGTCGTAAGTCACTTGCGTCGCCATGCGGTGCAGGCTGCGCCAGGACGAGCCTTGCAGCAGCAGGTTGTCGGCGTCCACGGCGGCCGTATCGACGGCGGCGGCCAGCACCGGCGCGGCGCCGCCGAGCGTACACGGCAGGAAGTGCCCCCGTTCGCCGTCCAGATACCGGCATAACTGCGTCAGCCGCTCCTGGTTGACGCCGTGGGTCCGGGCCGGGCTGCGGCCGTGGTCGCGGCACTGCACGTATTCGAACGGATGGGTCAGCACGACGACCAGCGGCAGTTGGGCCGCGTGGGCGCGTTCCAGCAGCAACCGCGTCTCGGCGAAGCTGGTGCCGGAAATGGTCAGCACCTTGCGGTGGCTGCGCACGCCGAAGCGCCAGTCCTCGAAGGTCAGCACGGGGAATTCGACGACGCCGTGGCGGCGGTGCATGCCGCTGTAGAGCCGGTAGCGCTCGTCGCCGCTGTCGAACATGGCGACGCCGACGCTGGAACTGTAAGGCATGCCGGACCGCGCCAGCGCCCGGTACATCGAGTCGTCATGCTGGAGGCTGCCGCTGCGGAACACGGTCGGCGCCGGCACGTCCCAGCCGCCGAAGGTGGCCAGTCCCTCGCGGATCAGTTCGAGCGAGGAATCCTCGTCGCGGCCGTGGAAATCGTCCTGGCGCGGCTGCTGACGCACGCGCTCGCGCCAGTCCGAGTGACGGAACACCGACCAGCACGGATGGGCGTGCAGCTGCACGTCGTGGCCCTCGGCGTGGATGCGGCGCGCGATGGCGCCCATGGGATCGTGGCGGAAATACTGCTGTTGCAGCGCCTCGACGAAAAAGGTGGCCGGGATCTGGCTGCGCTGGAACTGCTCCAGCAAAAAGCCCAAGCCCTGCGAGCGGCCGCCGACGTCGCACCACACCAGCGGCTCGCCCACGGGCGTGCGGTCGGCGTCGGCAAAGGCGCCGCCGATGCTGAACTCAGTGTCGACGGTGATGCAAACGCGGGTCGCCATCATGCCGTCCGTTCGCGCCGCAGACCGCACGGTTCCTCACCATGCGGCCGCGCGCCGCCGATCAGGGCCGCGGCCCGGCGGGCGCGCAGCGCGCTGTGGAAGATGAAATCGTGAACCAAAGTGGCCATACGCGCTCGAATCCTGTTCTACCGTTGCCTGTGCACAGGCGAAAATGCGCCGACAGTGCGCCAATGCGGAATGGTAGCAATATTAGCATTTCGGAATTGACCGAATTGTACTTTTTTTCAGTTTTTATCGCCATCGACGGGACTTGTTTCCCAGTGGTAACTAGCATGTCGGTACTCGGTCGATTATTGTCGGAAAACTTTACACTTTTCCACGCTGACAATTTTCAATATTTCGTAAGTGCTTGATAAATATGGATCTTGCCAAATTGGCACATTAATTGCTTATTACTCGCATGAAAGATAATTATTCTCAGGGAAAATAAAATGACCATCCAGAAATTCGCCGCCAAACTTTTGTCCGCGCTGACGCTGTGCTGTTTCGCCCACGGCGCCAGTGCCACCGTCATCAATTATTCAGTGACTGTCGATAATTTTGTGGCCGCGTACGGGCAGTTCACCGGCTTCGACAGCAATGCGGACGGCATCCTCTCCAAGAACGAACTCACCGCGTTCTCCTACGAAATTCCAGGGGGCTACGATTTCAGCCTGGCGCAGGTATCCGATTTCGGCAGTTATAACATCGCGAAAAATATCTGGAATCACGACGCGTCGGGCTGGGGATTGCGCAATTTCGCCTATGTCTCGTTTGAGCACGGGCTCCTGTCGGTCAACCTGCTCGATACCACGGATGTGGTGACCACCGTCGCCCGGACATCGGTGCCGGAACCATCTTCGATCGCGCTGGTCGCCCTGGGACTGGCCGCCGCCTGGCTGGCGCGCCGCCGCGCGAAGTAATCGCGCTAATAATACGGCGCAGAAGTGGGCGATGCGGGCCGCCATTCCCAGCCGGAGGCGGTGGCATCGCACTGCTCACGCATCTTGTTACGGCGACACCGCCCCATCCAGCGGCGCCGCCGCCTTCAGCCTGCGCACCACGTAAACCATGGACAGCGGCGTGGCCGCATGCAGCACGATGAGCCACCACAGACTGCCGGTGAGCGCGTATCCAACGGTGAACGCCAAAGCGATCGCGATGGCACCGGCAAATTGCCACGGATTCTTGTAGCCGTGCGCGGCCCCATAGGCGACGGCCGCCAGCGCCACCGCCAGCGGCATGCCGGTGAGCGGCGCGAGCACCAGCAGCAGATAGCCGCGATACAGCAGCTCCCAGCTTGCCGTCATCGCAAGCATCATGGCGATGTAGGCGATAGTTTCAACGCCGGTTCGCGGCATCGGAAACGGCAGCTCGCCTAATTTGTCGGCCTGTTTGACGCGATCTTCCTCCGTCATCCTGAACGCCATCCACTGATCGACAATCAGCAGCACCGCCAATAGACAGCCGGCGCACACCAAGCCCCAAACGCCGCCCGGCGATGGCGGAATCGCGAGTCCAAGTTCCTTGACAGAGTGATTTCCCCGCCACGCGACCAGCGCAAACACGCCGAGCAGCACGAGCAGGAAGCGGCTTTGTCGCCAATAGCTTTGCAATGCGGGCAATGTCGGCTTGGGCGGAGCCGGATACCGGCTACGCCACAGCGCTTTGAGGGGGAGGAAAAGCAGCAAATACAGGGGGAGGAGCGAGTCGGGCATGGAAGCGCAGCGCCGCAAAAAGGAATTTTGTCAGGATAGCATTATTCCTGAGAGCAAAATACGCAAATTGTCACCTGAAGCGGGACGCGAAATCCGTCGTCTGTTTGACGTCGCGGCCCACTTCCGCTCCCTGTGTCCGCAGCAATCAAGCGTGATACGTTTGCGTCTGCAAGGCGGCGGCGCGGCCGGCCGTGTAGCAGCTGCCGGCATAGCGCTCCATGCGCGCGCGGTCGGTCACGAGGATGCGGCCGCGGCCGCACTCTATCATCCCCTCGTCCTGCAATTTGCCGGCCGCGCCGGTGATGCTTTCGCGCCGCACGCCGAGCATCTGGGCGATGGTTTCCTGCGTCACCTTCAGTTCGTTCGAGACCGAGCGGTCGAGCCGGTCGAGCAGCCAGCGGCACAGTTTCTGTTCCATGCTGCTGTGGCGGCTGGCGACGACGTTTTGCGCCATCTGCGCGAACATGGCGCTGGTGTAGCGCATCAGCAAGCGGGCCAGGGCGCCGCCTTCGCTGAACGCGGCCAGCAGGTGTTCCGTTTTCAGGCGATAGCCGTAGCCGGCCGACTGCACGATGGCGCAGCAGCTGGCGCGGTCCGCCGCGTGCATGGCCAGGCCGGCCACGCCGTCATGGCCGACGACGGCGATTTCGGTGGTGGCGCCGTCTTCCAGCACATATTGCAGCGAGACGATGGCGTTGGTCGGGAAGTAGGCGTAATCGATCTTGCCGCCGCACTCATAAAGGCGCTGGCGCACGCTCAGCTTGACGAATTCCAGATGCGGGAACAACTGCGCCAGGTCCTCGCGCGACAGGGCCCGCAGCAAGTCGTTCTGCTGCGCGCCTATCGTGCTGATCGGGGCCGGGGCCGCCGCGCCGCCATTGAGCAGGCGTGCGCCGATGATCGCGTCGCGGGCGGTGTCGTTGGCGGTGGTGGTGTACATTTGGCGGCCTCGTGAAGGAGTGACTCGGTGGGGATCGCTTGCCTGCCGATCCGATGAGTATCACTTTAGCGGCGCCCGGCCGTGGCCGGTATAGGACGACCTTAGGCCCTTATGTAAGCCGCTAACATTGCGAAATGTCATCTTTATCCTACGCACGGCGCCCCGGCGGCGCAAAACGCCCGCGCCTTGTACTTTCCAACGATAAAGGATATAAATAAAGCACCATCAGCGGCGGGAGCTATACCATGCCTGACATCGTAGTCATCAATGAATCGACGGCGCTGTCCGATGCCGATATCGGGACGATGCTGCCGGCCCTGGCGCGGCAGTGGAATCAAGACCTGGCATCGGTCTGGCGGGTGGAGCAAGCCCGTTTCACGCTGCTGCCGGCCGGACAATCGCCGCCGGCCGGTGCCTGGTGGTTGGTGTTTCTCGACAATAGCGACCAGGCCAGCGCCCTCGCCTATCACGACCTGAGCAACGACGGCAATCCACTCTCCAAGGTGTTCGTCAAGACGCTGCGGGCCGGCGGCGCCAGCGTGTCGGTCGGCGCCAGCCATGAACTGTGCGAAATGGCGGTCGACCCGTGGTTGAACGGTGCGTATCAGGATACGGCCGGGCATTTCTGGGCCGCCGAAATCTGCGACCCGGTGCAGGGCGACCAATACGGCTACAAGATCGGCGACACGCTGGTCAGCGATTTCGTCACGCCGAACTGGTTCGCGCACCGCCACAGCCAGGTGGCGATGGATTTCTGCGGCCACGCCGGCGCGGCGTTCGACGTGCTGCCCGGCGGCTATGCGCAGAAATATGAACCGCAACTGGGCTGGGTGCAGACTGGCGGGCCGTCCGCGCCGGCGGCCGCCCACGGCTCGCGGCGCGAACGCCGCCGGCGTCAGGCGGGACGCAGCCTGCAGCAAAGCACGGTGGTGTGGAATCGGCGCTGAGCGCCGCTAAGCGCCCCTGAGTTAGCTAACTTGAAAAATATCTTTTTAATAGTTATAGTCCAGCCGCCGCATTTCCGGGTAGCGCCCCGCTCCCCCCGCTAACAGATGGCGGACACGCGTCCCTTCCCTCAACCACGCAAGGAGAATAGATGAACATATCGTCGATTAACAATAACAACAACGCCAGCCCGACCGCCGTGGGCGGCGCCAAGTCGTCCGGCGCCGACTTCGCCTCCATGCTCAGCGCCGCCAAAGGCAGCGACGACAGCCCGGAAGCGCAGTTGGCCGCCCTGAGCAAGATGACGCCGGAGCAGCGCATGCGCGCCGCCATCCTGGCCCAGATGGGCATCAAGGAAAGCGATCTGGCCAATATGTCGCCGGCCGACCGCCAGGCCGTCATCGACAAGATCAACGCCATCATCAAGCAGCAAATGCAGGCCGCCGCCGAAAAAGGCAAGGTCAGCGCCGCCGTGTAAGCGCACACCGGATAAACGATATAAACCGTTTATCCGATTGTTTGCCGATTCGCTATTCGCCCCCGGCGTAGCGTGCCTCGATGGCCTTGATCGAGCCGTCCCGGCGCATCTTCTCCAGCGCCTCGCCGAGGCGCGCCACCAGCACCGGATCGCAGCTCCGGGAACAGGCCAGATAATTTTCCGTCGATCCGAGGCGCGCGCCTTTTTGCACGCGGCCTTGCGGATCGGTCTCGCGCTGCCATTGCCTGAACTGGAGTTCGGGGCCGTACCACGCGTCGACCCGGCCTATCATCAGCATCTTCGCCGCCGCGATGCCGTCGACCACTTCCACCAACTGGGCGTCGGGAAATCCCTGTTCATGCAGGATGTTGAGGCCCGCCGTGCCGCGCGCCACCGCGATCGTGCGGAACGCGGTGCGCGCCTCGCCGAACGACCGCACGCGCCGCGTCATCGAAAAAAAAGCGCGATGGACTTTGGCCACCGGCGCAATCCAGGTGTAGTGCGGCTCGCGCTCCTGTTGCCTGGCCAGCGGGATAATCAGCTCGTCGCGGCTGGTGGTCAGTTGAACCTGCCGCATCGCGCGGTTGCTCGGCACCACCTTCAGATCGGGCCGGTAGCCGGCACGCCGGATCGCCTCCATCGTGATATCGCCGGCCGGTCCGCGCCGGTCGACGGCATTGACGGTCAAGGGCGGCACTTCCATCATGTACAGCGTGACGTCGGCCGTCGCCGCCTGCGCCTTCGCTACCAGCGGCAGCGCGAGCGACAACAATGCGATGGTGCGCCTCGCCCTTGGCCTCATGGCTACCCTCGATGGCGAACCGCGCCGGCGCCGCTGTCGGAGTTGGCCGGCGTGGCCGCCGTCACTTCGATTTCGACTTTGTATTCGGGGCGGACCAGTTTCGCGCCGACCGTGGCGCGGGCCGGCGCGTGGCCTGGCGCCACCCAGTCGTCCCACACCGAATTCATCGCCGCATAATCGCCGGCCGAGGCCAGGTAGATGCGCGCCGAGACGATGGCGCGCTTGTCGGCGCCGGCGCGCGCCAGCAGGCGGTCGATGAAGACCAGCACTTCGCGCGTCTGCCCGCGCACGTCGAGCGCCGTGTTCTCGGCCACCTGGCCGGAGATGTAGATCATTCTCGCCACGCCCAGATCGACCACCGTCATCTCGCTGAAGCGCGGCCCCATGTCGTAGCGCTCGATTTCCATTGCGTCTCCCCGCGTATTTTTATAACGCCAGCATACACCGCCGCCGCATTTAATCGGCGCCGATCTTTTAGCCGCCGCCGCGATTCCACCAGCCGCCACCGAGCGCCTGGAACAGCGCCACCGTGTCGGCCAGCCGGTTGGCGCGCGCCTGCGCCAAGTTAAAGCGCGCCTGCTGGCTGGCCTGTTCGCTGGCCAGCAACGCCATCGGGCTGATGTCGCCCAGCGCCAGCTGGCGCTTGCCGATGCCCAGGCTTTTGGCGGCCGCGCGTTCGCCGCTGGTCGCAGCGCGCAGGGCGACGGCGTCGTATTCGATGGCGTTGAGCGCGTCGGCCACGTTCTGGAAGGCCGTGATGACGGTGCCGCGATACTGCGCCGCCGCCTGCTCGTAGGCCGCCTGCGCCGCGCCCTGCCGGTGCTTGAGCGCGCCGCCGTCGAACACCGGCTGCGCGACGCTGGCCGCCAGCGACCAGAAACCGGTGCCGGATTTGAACAGCTCACCCAGGGTGCTGGCCGACGAACCCCAGGCGTTCACGCCCAGCGTGATGTTGGGCAGACGGTTGGCGGCGGCCACGCCCACCTGCGCGCTGGCCGCTTGCAGCTCGGCTTCGGCGGCGCGCACGTCGGGCCGGTGTTCGACCAGGCTGGCCGGCAGCGTCAGGGGCAGCGTCGCCGGCAGTTGCAGCGCGTCGAGATCGAAGGATGGCGCGGTGCCGTCGCCCGGATAGCGGCCGGCCAGCGCCGTCAGCAGGTTGCGCTGCACCGCCAGCTGTTTTTGCAGCGCCGGCAAGGCCACTTCGCTCGCCGCCAGCGCCGCCTCCTGGGTCGCCACGTCGGCCTGCGCCACCTGGCCCAGCGCCAGCTGCCTGCGCGCCATCGTCAGCAACGTGGTCTGGGCGCCGACCATTTCACGCGTGGCCGCGATCTGCGCATCGAGCATCGCATACTCGATGGCGGCGTTGGCGACGTTGGCGGTCAGCGTCAAGCTGGTGGCCTCTATCTGATAGCGCTGCGACTCGGCCTGCGCCTGCAACGATTCCACCTGGCGGCGGTTGGCGCCGAACAGGTCGGGCACGTAGGACACCGTCACCTGCGCCGTGTGCAGATTGTAGTAATACGCGTTCGACGCCAATGGACTGGCCAGCGTGCCGGCCACCTTCTGCCGCGTCGGCGCATACGACGCGTCCACCGTCGGATAGAACGCGCCCTGCTGCGCGTCGACGTTCTCGCGCGCCGAGCGCAGCGCGGCCTGCGCCGCCTCCACGGTCGGATTGTGCTGGAGGCTGGCCTCGATCAGCTGGTTCAGGGCCGCCGAATGAAACAGCTGCCACCACTGCGCCGGAATATCGAGCGCCGCATCGAAGCGCTGGGCGTCGTCGGCGCCGCCCGCCGATGGAGGCGGCTCGCTGGCGCCGGCCGTATAAGCCGTCGGCAGCGCGGCGTTCGGCCGCGCGTAATCCGGGCCGGCGGCGCAGCCGGCGATCAGCGTCGCGCAGCCGGCGGCGGCGAACGCGTGGCGCAGCTTGAATATATTGTGTGGTTGGCGCATGGCTCTGACCCCGTTCATCATCGTTAACATCAGCGCAGGCTGCGCGGCGCCAGGTTGGCGCTGCGGCCCTCGAAGTAGCGCTCCATCGCGAAATACAGCACCGGCAAAATGAACAGCGTGAGCAGCGTCGACACCACCAGCCCGCCGACGACGACGGTCGCCAGCCCGCGCTGCACGTCGGTGCCGACGCCGGTGGCCAGCGCCGCCGGCAGCATGCCGAAGGAGGCGACGGTGGCCGTCATCAGCACCGGCCGCAGACGTTCGGTGGCGCCGGCGATGACGCTCGCGCCCAGCTCCAGCCCCTCGCCGCGCACGCGCCGGAAGTTGGCCACCATGATGATGCCATTCTGGACCGAGACCCCGAACAGCGCGATGAAGCCGACCGCCGTGGCGACGTTAAGCGTTTCGCCGGTCAGGTGCAGCGCGATCAGGCCACCCAGCGTCGCCAGCGGCACCACGCCGAGGATCAGCAAGGCCTGGCGCAGCTTCCCGAACTGGAAGAACAGCAGCACCGCCATCAGCAAAATCACCAGGCCGAGGATGACGGTCAGGCGCGCCTGCGCGCGGCGTTCGTTCTCGAACTGGCCAGCCCATTCCAGGCGCACCTCGGCCGGATCGAATTTGACTTCCCGGTCGATGCGCTGCTGCGCCTCGGCCAGGTAGGAGGTCAAATCGCGGCCGCGATTGTCGATGCGCACCGTGATCTGGCGTTCGGCGCCCTCGTGCGAAATGGTGCTCTCGCCGGTTTGCAGCGCGATGCCGGCCACCTGCGACAAGGGAATTTTGGCGCCGCTGGAGCTGTTCAAAAACAACTGGCCCAGCGCCTGTGGCCCGCCCTTGCTGTTTTTCGGGAAGCGCACGGTGACGTTGTAACTGCGCTCGCCGACGAACACCGGCAGCACCGGCGCGCCGCCGACGCCGGTCTGGATCAGCGCCGCGACGTCGGCCGCGCTGACGCCGAAGCGCGCTGTCGCCTCGCGGTCGATCTTGACGACCATCTGCGGTATCGGCGGCTCCTGGAACAGCGAGGCCGACGCGGTGCCGCGTATCGAGCCGAGGATGGCGACGATTTGCTCGCCGATGCGGCGGCTCTGCTTCAAGTCGCCGCCGTAGACGCGCAGCACCAGCGGGCTGTGGGCGCCGCCGATGGCGTCGTTGACGCCGTCGATGATGGGCTGGCTGATGCCGACGTCGAAGCCGGGCATGCGGGCGAAGCGCGCGTTCATGCGCGCGATCAGCCGCGCCTTGGTTTCGCCGGCCGGCCACTGGTCGTAGGGCTTCAGGCCGACCGGCACTTCCATATGCGACGGCGTCCACGGATCGGTGCCGTCGTCGTTGCGGCCCACTTGCGTGACCACGTACGACACTTCCGGGAATTCGTGCAGGGTGCGGCGCAACTGGCTCGCCATTTCGCTGCCCTTGTCGAGCGATAAACCGGACGGCAGCTGCACTTGCAGCCACAGCGAACCTTCGTCGAGCTCCGGCAGGAATTCGCGGCCGGCCGTCGCGCCCAGCACCAGCACCGCGACCAGGCATAGCAGGCCGATGGCGCCGGCGATCGGCGGACGCGCCATCAGGCGGCTCAGGGTGTTGCGGTAGGCGGCCGTCAGCCACTCCAGCGGGCGGTTGTGGAAAACCTTGCGCGGCATGCGCAGCGCCGCGAAGGCCAGGCCGGGAATCAGCACCAGCGTGCAAATGAGCGCGCCCAGCAAGGCGTAGGCGACGGTGTAGGCCATGGGCGTGAACAGCTTGCCCTCGGCGCGCTGGAAGGCGAACAGCGGCAGGTAGGCGGCCACGATAATCAGGGTGGCGGAGAAGATCGGGCGCGCCACGTGGCTGGCCGTTTCGAGGATGTCATCCTCATCGAGTTCGGCGTCGGGCGCCTCTTCGCGGCGGCGCAGGATCGCTTCCATGACGACGATGGCGCCGTCGACGATGATGCCGAAGTCGATCGCGCCGAGCGAGAACAGGTTGGCCGGCATGTGGGTGGCGTTCATGATGATGAACACCGTCACCAGCGCGATCGGAATCGCGACCGCCGCCACGATGGCGCTGCGCGGGCTGCCGAGGAACAGTATCAGCACGATGCAGACCAGCCCTATTCCTTCGAGCACGGTGTGCGTGACCTTGTGGACCGTCAGGTCGACCAGGTCGTCGCGGTCGATATAGGGCGCGATGCGCACGCCCATGGGCGTGAGTTTTTTCTGTAGCTGTGCGACCTTGGCGTGCAAGCCTTCGAGCACGCGCGACGGATTTTCGCCCTTCAGCATCAGGACGATGCCTTCGACGCTGTCCGGGTTCAGGTCCTTGCCCATGATGCCTTCGCGCTCCTGGTGGCCGAATTGGAGCTTGCCCAGTTCGCGCAGCTGCACCGGCGCGCCGCCGGTCTGCGTGACGACGACGGCGCCCAGGTCGTCGAGCGTGTGGATCTGGCCGATGCCGCGCACCACATAGCTTTGCTCGCCGCGCGCGATGCGGCCGCCGCCGGCGTTGGCGCTGTTGTTGTTGATGGCGGCGACGACGTCGTTCAGCGACAGGCCGTAGCGCTGCAATTGCGCGGGCTCGAGTTCGAGCTGGAATTCCTTGGTGTAGCCGCCGAAGTTATTGACGTCGGCGATGCCGGCCACCTGCTTGAGCGCCGGGACCACCAGCCACTTTTGAAGCTCGGACAGCTGCATCAGGTTCTTGCTGTCCGATTCCAGCGTGTAGCGGAAAATTTCGCCGGACGGGCTGGAGATGGGACCTAGGCTGGCCTGCACGCCGGCCGGCAGCGTCACTTGCGCGATGCGTTCGCTGACGCGCTGGCGCGCGAAATAATCGTCGGTGCCGTCCTGGAACACCAGTGTAATCAGGGACAGCGCGAAGGTGCTGCTGGAGCGCACCGTGACCAGGCCGGGCGTGTTGCCGAGCGCGCGTTCGAGCGGCGTCGTGATCTGCTGTTCGATTTCTTCGGCGGCCAGTCCCGGCACCTGGGTGCTGACCTGCACGGTGACGTCGCTGATGTCGGGATAGGCTTCGACGGCCATGTGGGTCCACGAGATGTAGCCGTAGATGGCGACCGCGATGGCGATCACCCACGCCAGATGGCGGCGCCGGAAGCACAGCGCGATCAGCTGGTTAATCATTGAGCAGCACTCCGCCGCGCGTGACGATGCGCTCGCCGGCGCGCAGGCCGGAGACGATGCGGACGGCGTCGCCGTCTTCGGCGCCCAGTTCGACGCTGCGGCGCTGGTAGGTCCACGGCGCGACTTCGACGAAGACGGTGCTGCTGTCGTTATTCATCAGCAGCGCCGATGCCGGCACGCTGACCTGCGCCGCCTGCGGCAGCACCAGGCCGACGCTGGCGTACATATTCGGTTTGAGTTTGCCGTCGGCGTTGGCGAAGCTGATGCGGGCCTTGTTGCGGTGGCTGTCCGCTTCCAGCGCGGCGCCGACGAAAGCGACCGTGCCTTTCAGCGCCAGGCCGGGATAGGCCGGCAGGCTGGCGCTGGCGGCGGCGCCCTTGCCGACGGCGGCGACCAGATTTTCCGGCACGTAGGCGGTGATCCACACCGGATCGAGGCTGGCGATGGTCATCAGCGCGGCGGTCGGATCGTTCAGGTAGGCGCCGGCGCCGGATGCGAGCGCGGTGACGGTGCCGGAAATCGGCGCCGTCAGCGACAGTGTGCGGCCGCTGCCGTTGCCATTGCTGTTATTCGCGCCCAGGGTTTTCAGGCGCGAGTCGGCGCGGGTGGCTTCGGCGGCCGCCTGCGCGAAATTGCTCTCGGCCAGTTCCAGATCCTTGGATGCGTTGGCGCCGGCCTCGTTGACGCCGTGCGCCCTTTGCAGCGCGTGCTGCGCCAGCGCGCGCGCATCGCGGGCCTTGTCGGCGTCGGCCACGGCTTGCGCCAGCTCCGGCGCCGCGATCACGGCCAGCAGCTGGCCGGCCTTGACGCTGTCGCCCAGTTTGACTTTCAATTCGAGCAGGCGGCCCGTCAGCGGCGGCACGATGTTGACGCTGCGCGCGGGATCGGCTTCCACCACCGCCGGCAGCGTCACGGTGTGCGCGGCGGACGACGCCGCGACGGCGGCCACGGTCAGGCGCGCGCGCAGCGGCGAATTGGCCGGCACGTTGATACGCTCGCCCTGGCGTACCAGCAGCGGCGCGGCGGCGTTGTCCATATTGGCGTTGGCGTCGGGCGCGTGGCAGGCCGTCAGCGGTAGCAGCAGAAGACTGGCTGTAAAATAGGCTGTAAAGCAGGCAAGGAGGTTGGCAATGAGTCCGGCGGCGTGCGCGGTCCGCGCCGGCAGCGCCGTGGCCAGCGATGTTTTTATCGTCGCGGCGATCCGTGTGTTCATGCGACTTCTCCTTGTATGGTTGTTGCTGGCCTGCCGCTGGCCGGGACATGATGGCGCGTGCGCGCAGTATGCCGGGCCGATTTGACCTGCCTGTGACAGGCGGCAACGGCGCCGTCGACGGGTGACGGTGCGACCTTGCGGCGACGCTGCGGGGGATGTGGTAGCGCGAATTCTAGAGAGCCGCCATGGTCAGGTCAAGTTACGAAACCGTAATAATCGCAATGGATACAGGCTGGCCGCGGCGCTTGCGCTATCCTGTCCGGGGGGATACCATGCGACCATGAGCGAACTTCCCTCCCATCCTGATATCGTCAAGCGCCTGAAGCGCGCTTCGGGCCACCTCAAGAGTATCATCGACATGCTGGAGGGCGACCGCGATTGCCTCGACATCGCGCAGCAGCTGCAAGCGGTCGAAAAAGCCGTCGCCAACGCCAAGAAAACGCTGGTGCACGACCACATCGACCACTGCCTCGAACGGGCCGTGAAAAAAGGCGCGCGCAATGTCGAGGAGACGGTGCGCGAGTTCAAGGAAATCACCAAGTACCTGTGACGCTGGAACCCGGCCGTCGACCTGGCGGACCATCATAAAATTCCGGCGCGGCGCGGCCTGACGTTATACTGGCCCTTCCACGCATCCGACGGCCCGCCGTTTTTTCATGTTCACGATATCGTCACTTCTGCGCAGCGCCCTGCTTGCCACGCTGATGCTGGGGTGCGCAGCCGTCCAGGCGCAGGATAAAATTATCCTCGCCAGCATCGTGGACCAGGACAGCTACGCCGGCCGCCTGCTACAACTGATTTACAGCGACGCCTTCGCCCAGCTGCACCTCGACGTCGAGCTGCGCTACTACCCCGCCGCGCGCGCCAGCGCGGAAAGCAAGGCCGGCAACGTCGACGGCGAGACCAGTCGATCCTACGAATATGGCGCCTTGCACCCCGAGCTGTTGCGGATAGAGGCGCTGGTGCTGTCGGTGACCACGTCGGCCTTCGCCCACGATCCCAGGATCCGCGTGCACGGCCTGGAGAGCTTGCGCGGCTCCGGCTACCGCATCGAGTACCGGGCCGGTTATGCCCGGGCAGCGCGGCAGCTGGTCGGTGTGGTGCCGCCGGCCCTGCTCAGCTCCGTCGTCGACAGCCGCTTCGGCCTGAAGAAACTGGCCATCGGGCGTACCGACCTGTATATCGATGTGGAGGAAACGGTGCTGCCGCTGCTGGACGTGGAACCGTTCAAGAGCGCCGGCATCTACAAGGCCGGCGTGATCGACAGCTTCCCGGTGTATTGCTATCTGGGGCGGCGCCACGCCGGCCTGGCGCCGCGTATGGCGGAAATCCTGAAGAAAATGAAGGCCAGCGGTACCCTGGAGCGCTATCGGATGATGGCGCGCGCGGCTTCGACGCCCCGTTAGCGCTGGGGCGCGGCCCCAAAGGTGAGACCCAAGGGTGGGACCCAAAGCGGTGCGTTTTTTCTGGCACGATTCTTGATAGAGAGACATCATCACCGGGAGCAGGCACACTATGGCAAAATTCTTCAATGAGATGACCGGAGACGGTTTGCATCTGGACGTCAGCGCCGACGTGCGCGAGCACTATCGTGAATTCTGCGGCTGGTTGCGGCAGCAAAGCCCGGAAACCATAGAGCGCAAACGGGCCGAGGCCGACCTGACGTTCCGCCGCGTCGGCATCACCTTCGCCGTCTACGGCGACAACGCCGGCACCGAGCGCCTGATCCCCTTCGACACCATCCCGCGCATCATACCGGCGGCCGAGTGGAGCCAGATGCAGACCGGCTTGATCCAGCGCGTGAAGGCGCTGAACATGTTCATCCACGATATTTACCACGATCAGAACATCATCAAGGCCGGCATCATCCCGGCCGAGCAAATCTACCGCAACGCGCAGTACCGGCCGGAGATGCAGGGCATCTCGGTGGTCAACGACATCTACGCCCACATCGCCGGCGTCGACATCGTGCGCGCCGGCGCCGGCGAGTTCTACGTTTTGGAGGACAATCTGCGGGTGCCGTCCGGCGTGTCGTACATGCTGGAAGACCGCAAGATGATGATGCGGCTGTTCCCCGAGCTGTTCGCGCGCCACAAGGTGGCGCCGGTCGACCACTATCCCGACCTGCTGCTCGATAACCTGCGCTCGGTGGCGCCGATGGGCGTGACCGATCCGACCATCGTCGTGATGACGCCGGGGATGTACAACTCGGCCTATTTCGAGCACGCTTTTCTGGCGCAGCAAATGGGCATCGAACTGGTCGAGGGCAAGGACTTGTTCGTCAACGATAACCTGGTCTACATGCGCACCACGCACGGGCCGAAACGGGTCGACGTGATTTATCGCCGCATCGACGACGACTTCCTCGATCCGCTGGCGTTCCGGCCCGACTCCTCGCTCGGCGTGCCGGGCTTGCTGTCGGTGTACCGGGCCGGCCGCGTCACGCTGGCCAACGCCATCGGCACCGGCGTGGCCGACGACAAATCCATCTATCCCTTCGTGCCGGACATGATCCGCTTTTACCTGTCCGAGGAGCCGGTGCTCAACAACGTGCCGACCTATCAGTGCCGGAAAAAGGAGGACCTGGCCTACACGCTGGCGCACCTGGCCGAGCTGGTGGTGAAGGAGGTGCACGGCGCCGGCGGCTACGGCATGCTGGTCGGGCCGGCGGCTACGCGCGAGCAGATCGAGGATTTCCGGCGCCGCCTGATCGCGCGGCCGGACGGCTATATCGCGCAGCCGACGCTGGCGCTGTCGGCCTGTCCGACCTATGTGGAGAGCGGCATCGCGCCGCGCCATATCGACCTGCGTCCGTTTGTCTTGTCCGGCAAAACCATCTCCATGGTGCCGGGCGGGCTGACGCGCGTGGCCTTGCAGGAAGGCTCGCTGGTGGTCAATTCCTCGCAGGGCGGCGGCACCAAGGATACCTGGATACTGGAAACGTAAAGTGAGGACACCATCATGTTAAGCCGCACCGCCGATCATTTGTTCTGGATGGCGCGCTACACCGAGCGCGCCGAAAACACCGCCCGCATGCTGGACGTGAACGTGCAGACTTCATTGCTGCCGCAGTCCGACCGGGACGCCGCCCAGGGCTGGCGCGCGATGCTGGGCATCTCCGAATTGCAGCAGGCCTTCGACCGCAAATACAGCACGCTGCACGCGCGCGAGGTGATCGACTTCATGGTGCGCGATCCCGACAATCCCTCGTCGATCGCGGCCTGCCTGACCGAGGCGCGCGAAAACGCGCGCGCCGTGCGCGGCGCGCTGACCACCGAGGTGTGGGAAATCCAGAACCAGACCTGGCTCGATATGCAGAAGCGGCTCAAGAGCGGCTTGCTGGAAAACGATCCGAGCCAGTTTTTCGAGTGGGTGAAATTCCGTTCCCACCTGTCGCGCGGGGTCACGCTGGGCACCATGTTGCGCGACGACGCGGTCCACTTCATCCGCCTCGGCACGTCGCTGGAACGGGCCGACAACACGGCGCGCATCCTCGACGTCAAGTTCCACGGCGCCAGCCAGTGCCCGCCCGGCGAGGCGATGTCGCAGCGCGACTACTATTATTGGGCGGCGCTGCTGCGCTCCGTGTCGGGCTTTGAAATCTACCGCAAGGTGTACCGCGACCTGATCACGCCGAGCCGCATCGCCGAGCTGCTGATGCTGCGCGGCGACATGCCGCGTTCCCTGCTGGCGTGCATGGAGGAAGTGGTGTGCAATCTGCGCGAGGTCAGCAACCACCTGTCGTCGGACACCGAGCGCTGCGCCGGCCAGCTGCACGCGGAGCTCAAGTTCGGCACCATCGACGACATCATGGCGGCCGGCCTGCACGACACGCTGACCACCTTCCTGCGCCGGATTTTTGAATTGGGCAATCGCGTCAGCCGCGATTTCCTCGTGCCGCTCGCGGCCTGACTGTTACCCAAGGCGCACCATGCGACTCTCGATCCGCCACCTGACCAAATACGAGTACACCGCGCCGCTGGCCTACACCATCCAGCAGCTGCACCTGACGCCGCGCGTGGAAGCGCAGCAGCATGTGCTGGCGTGGAGCATCAGCACGCCGGGCCAGGTGCACGCCTACACCGACGCCTACGGCAACCAGTCGCACATGCTGACCTTGAGCGCGCCGCACGCCGGGCTGGCCATCGTCGCCTGCGGGCTGGTGGAGACGACCGCGCCGCCGCAGGGCCGGCTGGCCGGCGACGACAGCCTGTCGCCCTTGATTTATACCGTGTCCACGCGCCTGACCGAGCCGACGCCGGGCATACTGCAACTGGCGGCGGCCTGCTTGCCGGACGGTAAGGCGCAGACCAAACACTTGATGGCATTAGCCGAGCACATCTTTGGTGCGGTCCAGTATCAAAGCGGTGCGACCGATGTCTTCAGCACCGCCAGCGATGCGCTCGAGCTGGGCCAGGGCGTGTGCCAGGACCACGCCCACCTGTTCCTGGCCTGCTGCCACGCGCACGGGATTCCGGCGCGCTATGTGTCCGGCTACATCGATCCGGGCAACAGCGGCCACGCGGCCAGCCACGCCTGGGTCGACGCCTGGGCCGAGGACGGCGACTACGCGGGCTGGGTCAGCATCGATGTCACGCACGCGCGCCTGATGACGGACGCCTATTGCCGGCTGGCCATCGGCCGCGATTACGACGCGGCCGCGCCGATCCGCGGCGTGCGGCGCGGCGGCGGCGTCGAGTCGCTCAGCGTCGACGTCCAGATCGTGCCGCAGTAATGTGGCCGCCAGCGCGGGTTTGTGACACGGCGATGACGCGGTGGTGACGCCGTGGGGTAAAATCGTCTCTTTTCTCGGCACCGTACAACGATGACTTATTGTGTAGCCATGCGCCTGGACGCCGGCCTGGTGTTTTTGTCGGACTCGCGCACCAACGCCGGCGTCGACCAGGTCGGCACGTTCCGCAAGATGAGCGTGTTCGAGCAGCCGGGCGAGCGCATGATGGTGATGATGACGGCCGGTAACCTATCGATATCGCAGTCGATCCGCCAGATGGTGTCCGAGCCGGGCGAAGGCGGGCGCAGCATCTGGACCGCGACCACCATGTACGAGGCCGCCCGCATCCTCGGCGACGCCGTGCGCGCCGTCCACCAGCGCGACGCCGAGTCGCTGGCCGGGTTCGGCATCGAGTTCAACGTCAGCATCATCTTCGGCGGCCAGATCGGCGCCGAGCGCTGCCGGCTGTTCCAGATTTATTCGGCCGGCAATTTCATCGAGTCGCACAACGAAAACACGTATTTCCAGATCGGCGAGGCCAAGTACGGCAAGCCCATCATCGACCGCGTGGTGACGCCGGCCACCAGCCTCGACGAGGCGGCCAAGTGCGCCCTCATCTCCATGGATTCGACGCTGCGCTCGAATATTTCCGTCGGCCTGCCGCTGGACTTGCTGGTCTACGAGGCCGGCAGCCTGGCCGTGGGCCGCTTCGTCACCATCGATGAAAAAAACCAGTATTTCCAGATGATACGCAGCACCTGGGGCCAGCAGCTCAAAAGCGTGTTCGAGGGCCTGGCCGATCCGGTCTGGAACGCGGCGCCCGAGCAGATCGGCAATGTGTTGCAGTCGACGGCCATGGGCGGCGCGCCGGTGCGGATGGCGATGCCGGGCTCGGCCGCGCCGGCCTCCGCCGCGCCCTTGCAGACGCTGGCGCAGCAGCAAGCGCCCCGCCAAGCGTGACGCCCCATCGCGCATAGCGCCGGGGTATCATGGGGCCGATACCATCAGTCACTCAGGAGTCATGATGTCCGATACCAGTTCCGCCGCGCCGGACGAGTCCGTTTTTAGCGTGGCTTCCATGCTGAAATACATGGGCAGCGATGCCAAGGCCTTGACGGTGGTGGTGAAAATCGTCACCGATGCGATCGCTCCGGGCCTGGCACCGCTGGAACAGGCCACCACGGCCATCCATGAGGGGCGCCTGGATGATGCCTGCCGTATCTTCCACGTGATGCGTGGAACGGTCGGCTCGCTCGGCACGAAACGCTTCGTGCAGGCGGCGCTGGACCTGGAACTGGCCTTGCGCGATGGCCACGGCGACTTCGACGCCAATCTGGCGGCCGTCGGCCGGGAATACCGGCTGGCGCTGGATCAGGCCGCCGCGTGGCTGGCCGCCCACGGCGCCGGCGGCCGCACGCTGGCTTGAACCCGCTGGCCGCCATCGGCCACCTCCCCACCTCCTCCCCTGCCCCGGCCGCGCATCCAGTCCGGCGCCGCCGATAGCGGCAAACCCCGCCTGTACAGCTGATTTATTGCGTTGCTGCACTGCATATAAAGTGCATTTAGGCAGTATCTGCCTTGCCATTAACAGATGGTTACACTTGTTACAGCGTCAAATGCAGGCGTGCGTCGATGGGCAATTTGTTCATGCTAATATCGCCGGAATCATAGTGAAATGTGCTCCACGTCACAGTTTCCCGTGATATTTAAGACTACGATGCTAGGAATTCCCAAGAAGCATCATTAGTTATTAGATAATTTCCTGCACTGACGTATAATGGTGCAGTGCGGAGTCTTGATTAGTGGCAAGAAACTGGTATATTGGCGACATCTATTACCAGAAGTAGTCATTGCATTAACTAAAGGTATTAATACATGGAATTATTCAACAAGTCTGGCGTACTGGTATCGTCTGTTCTGCTGATGGTGGGCGCCTTGATCGCCTGCCAGGCGAAGGAAGACGCGATACCGCCGTCGACGGTGATTGAAGCCGCTGCCTTACAGATGGGGCCAACCGGCCAGCTGGCCGCCATGCGCCGCTTGCAGGAATGGGCCGATCAAGGCTCGCCGGTGGCGCAACGCGAACTGGCCTTGCGCTATCTGGCCGATCCGGCCCGGCACGCGGAAGCGCAGCACTTGCTGGAGCAGGCCGCGCGCGCCGGCGATGCCCAGGCCGCCGTCGGCCTGCTGGCGCTGGACCGGGAAGCGAATGCCTTGAATGGTCCGCAAATCATGGGTGAACTGAGCGCCAGCCGCCTCGTCAAAAGCCTCGTCAACGAACACAATCCAGCGTACACGGTGCGCTGAGGCGCTGCGCTTCGGGCTCGATGCAAAACCGGTGGTGCCATCCTTTTCAGGATGGCACCACCGGTTTTTTTACGTCCGCGATGCTGGGGAAGTAAGGCTTACTGGATGAACTGCTTGAGCGCGGGAATGACTTGTTCCGGTGCTTCATCCATCAACCAGTGGCCGGAACCGTGGATGATGCGGCCGTCGACCGAGGTGGCGACCAGCTTGGTCTGCTCGATCAGGAAGTTGCCGCCCGATTTTTCACCCGACAGCACCATCACCGGCATGGTCAGCGGCGTGCGGCCCAGTTGCTGGAAGTCGGCGGCGTCTTGCTCGAAGTTTTTGAAGTATTCGAAGCCGGCGCGCATGTGGCCGGGTTGGGCGTAGGCGGCGGCGTAGATCTTGCGGTCCGCTTCCTTGACCGAATGGGTCTTGTCGGCGGCGAAGTCATTCCAGAAGTGTTCGAAGTAGATGCGTTCGCGGCCATTCACCAGCGCCAGCGGGGTGTCGCCGTAGAAATGGAAGTGCCACAGGTCGCGCAGCAGCCACATGTCTTTCCAGTTGCCGATGCCTGGCAGGAAGGCATCCATCAAGACCAGGCGGTCGGTTTCCTGCGGAAATTGCGCGGCGTAGGCATAGGCCACCATCAAGCCGATGTCGTGGCCGACGACGGTGGCGTGCTGCTGGCCCAGCGCGGCGACCAGGGCGTGGATGTCGCGCGCCATATTGGCTTTGGAATAGCCGTCGGCCGTCACTTCGGACTGGCCGGCGCCGCGCAGGTCGGGCACGATCACCGTGTGGCTGCGGGCCAGGTCGCCCATGACCGGATTCCACATGTGGCCGGTTTTTGCGTAACCGTGCAAGAGCACGACGGCGCTGCCGCTGCCGGCGATCTGGTAATGCAGCTTGACGCCGTTGACTTGCGCCGTGTGGTCGGTGAAGCCGGGCTCGGCAGCTTGGGCGCCGGTGACCGCCGCCAGTACGAGGCTGGCCGCCAGGATGCCGCGTTGAAGGGTTTGTTTGATCGTGCTCATGTCACACTCCTGATCGTGAGGGCTGTCGGCGACTGCCTGCTCGTTGGAAGGACTATATGATTTATAATTCACGGTAGCAATCCGCTGCCTGCTGATGGTGCGTTCATGATTTGTGAATAAATAGGGAGGAATATGGACCGCTTGCGCGCCCTGGAAGTCTTCGTCGAAGTGGTCCGCAAGGATGGCTTCGCCCGCGCCGCCGAGGCGCTCGACACCTCGCCGGCCTACGTCACGCGCTATATCAGCGACCTGGAAACCCACCTGAACACGCGGCTGCTGAACCGCAGCTCGCGCAAGATGTCGATGACGGCCAGCGGCGAGGCCCTGTTCGAGCGTGCCAAGTCCATCCTCGACGATGTGGCCGAGGCCGAGGCCATCGTGTCCTCGGCCACCATGCAGCCGCGCGGCCTGCTGCGCATCAACGCCCCGCTCAGCTTCGGCATCCTGCACCTGGCGCCGCTGTGGGCCAAATTCATGCGGCAATATCCCGACGTGCGGCTGGACGTGGCGCTGATCGACCGCGTGGTCGACATCGTCGAGGAGGGCTACGACCTGGCGATCCGCATTTCGCGCAGCGGCTCGACCTCGCACGTGGCGCGCAAGCTGGCCGTGTCGCACAACATCGTGTGCGCCTCGCCCGATTATCTGCAACGCCACGGCACGCCACGGGCGCCGGCCGATTTGCTGCTGCACCGATGCATAGGCTACAGTTATTCGGCCACGGCCGATGAATGGAGTTTTTTCGACGGCGACGGCAAGCCCCATCCGGTCAAAGTGCCGTGCGTGATGCATGTCAACAATGGCGACACGGCGCGCGCGGCCGCGCTGGGCGGCATGGGCATCATCTGGCAGCCCAGCTTCCTCATCGGCGCCGACTTGCGCGCCGGCCGGCTGCTGCCGCTGTTGCCGGACTATCACTTGCCGGATATCGACGTCCAGGCCGTCTACCCGAGCCGGCGCCACCTGAGCGCCAAGGTGCGCGTGATGATCGATTTCCTCGTCGACGAATTCAAGGACGTGCCGCCGTGGGACCGCGAAGGCTGAGCGGCGCCAGGTGCTCGGCATACCAGCGGGCCGATAATTTCAGCCCGCGCGCGACGTCGCGGGTGGGCGCGTAGCCGAGCAGGCTGACGGCCTTGGCGATGTCGGCCTGCGAGTGCCGCACGTCGCCGTCGCGAAAATCGGCGTGGTGGGGGCTGAGCGCGGCCAGGTAGCCGGCCAGGCGCGGCTCGCGCTCGGCCAGCAGCGCGCGCAGCATGTCGTAGAGCGCATTGAGGCTGGTGCTGGCACCGGCGGCGATGTTGTAGAGCTGGTTGATCGCGGCCGGCCGCCCGCACAGGGCCGCCAGCAGATTGGCCTGGACCGCGTTGCCGACGTAGCAGAAGTCGCGGCTGCTTTCGCCGTCGCCGTTGATGGTCAGTGGCTCGGCACGCAGCATGGCGGCGAGCCATCGCGCGATGACGGCGGCGTAAGCGCCATCGGGATCCTGTCGCGGCCCGAAGACGTTGAAATAGCGTAAGCCCATCGTTTCCATTCCGTAGCAGCGGGCGTAGACCTGCGCGTAGAGTTCGTTGACACATTTGGTGACGGCATAGGGCGATAGCGGCGCGCCGATCCGCGCTTCCAGCTTGGGCAGCGCCGGATGGTCGCCATAGACCGCGCTGGAGGAGGCATAGATGACGCGACGCACGCCGGCGTCGCGGGCCGCCGTCAAGATCCGCAGGAAGCCGCCGACGTTGACGTCGTTGCTCAGCACGGGATCGGACAGTGAACGCGGCACCGCGCCCAGCGCCGCGTGATGGAGCAGGAAGTCGGCGCCCTTGCTGGCGCGGCGGCAGGCGTCGGCGTCGCGGATATCGCCTTCGATGAAGTCGAAATGGCGCCACGCCGCCGGGCCGACGACGCCGCGCACCTGGTCCAGATTGTGGCGGTGGCCGGTCATGAAATTATCGAGGCCGGTCACCTGCTGGTTCAGTTGCCGCAGCGTTTCCAGCAAGTGCGATCCGATGAAGCCGGCCACGCCGGAAATCAGCCAGCGGTAGGGCCGGCCTTCCAGGTGTTCGCGCGCCAGCTGATACGGCGATTGCGCGGCGTCGCCATTGCCGTAGTCGGCCATCACAGCCGCCATACCTGCAAACCCGCTTCGCGCAGGGCCCGCGCATCGAAGTGCGATTTGACATCGATGAAGCAACCGCCGGCGACGACCTTGGCGCGGTAGTCGTCCAGCGGCCGCCGCGTCAGCGCTTGATGCGAGACGGCGCTGACGATGGCCTCGGCGCGCGGCAATTGTTCCCACGGCGACAGGCGGATGCCGTAGATTTCATAGGCTTCGTCGGCGTCGGCCACCGGGTCGTGGACGTGAACGTGCAGGCCGTAGGACCGCAGCTCTTGGATCATGTCGTAGACCTTGGAGTTGCGCAGGTCCGGGCAGTTTTCCTTGAAGGTCAGGCCCAGCACGTTGACGCATGAACCCTTGAGCTTGAAGCCGGCCCGCACCATTTCCTTGACCGTTTTTTCGGCCACAAATTTCGCCATGCCATCGTTGATGCGGCGCCCCGCCAAAATCACGTGGGGATGGTAGCCCAGCATTTCCGCCTTGTGCGTCAAATAATACGGGTCGACGCCGATGCAGTGGCCGCCGACCAGGCCGGGCCGGAACGGCAGGAAATTCCACTTGGTGCCGGCCGCCTGCAAGACTTCGGCGGTGTCGATGTCGAGCCGGTCGAAGATGATGGCCAGCTCGTTCATCAGCGCGATGTTGAGGTCGCGCTGGGTGTTTTCGATGACCTTGGCCGCCTCCGCCACCTTGATGCTCGAGGCCCGGTGCACGCCGGCCTCGACCACACCCTCGTACAGCCGCGCGACCTGTTCCAGCGTGGCCGCGTCGTCGCCGGACACCACTTTGCGGATCGACGCCAGCGTGTGCTCCTTGTCGCCCGGATTGATGCGCTCGGGCGAGAAGCCGACGTGGAATCCCTGCTGCCATTGCATGCCCGACTGCCGTTCCAGAATCGGGATGCAGATTTCCTCGGTCGCGCCGGGATAGACGGTGGACTCGAAAATGACGACGGCGCCCGCTTTCATATAGCGGCCGACCACTTCGCTGGCCGCTGTCAGCGCCGAGAAATCGGGATGGTGGGCGCTGTCGACCGGCGTCGGCACGGCCACGATGATGTAGTCGGCCTCGGCCAGCCGGGAGGGATCGCAGCCGACGCTGAGCCAGGTCGCCGCCGCGAATTGCTGCTCGCTGACCTCGCCGGTCGGGTCGATGCCGCCGCGGTAATTGGCCACCTTGCGTTCCGACAAGTCCAGCCCTATGGTGCGCTGCCGCGCGCCGAACGAGACCGCCAGCGACAAGCCCACATAACCGAGTCCCACCACGGCGACGACGTCCATATCAGCATCCTGGTCAGTAAGACTACACAAGGGAATACCCGGCCGGCGTCGCGGCGTATAGCGTACCCCGGCGACAGTTCAACCGAGCCGATTTTACGGCGCGAGAAAAGCCCTTCCTTGACGCGGAACAAACGTGGACCAAACGGCCGCCGATTGCATGCGAATCGAGCTTACTTTGTGCGCCGTCAACGAGCGTGGCGCGCATTTTTTTACGCTAGTGAGTACTGTTCGCCGAGGAGATCCCATGTTGACGCTGCCACCAGGCTGGACCGTTCCACCGCGCCGTTGGCTGCGCTGGCCTTGCGTGGCCGTAGTGCTCAGCCTGGTCGCCTGCCATGGCTGGCAAAGCAATGAACAATTGCTGGCGCGGGCGCGCCATTATCAACAGCTGGGCCAGAACCGGGCCGCCGTGATCGAGCTGAAAAATGTGCTGCAAAACGATCCGCGTCAGGCGGTCGCCCGCACGCTGCTGGGAAAGATTTATCTGGATCAGGGCGATGTGCTGTCGGCGGAAAAAGAGTTGCGGCGCGCACAGGCGCTCGGTGTCGGCAAGGACGAGATCGTGCCCGCGCTGGGGCGAGCCTTGCTGATGCAGGGCGAGTTCGACAAGGTATTGAACGAGGTCGGCGCGTCCCCGCAGCGGCCGCAATGGATGGCGCTGCGGGCCGCCGCCTTGCTGGGACTACACAAGGTGGACCTTGCCGAGGCGGCCTACAAGGCGCTGCTGCTTCAGTATCCCGGCGACGGCGTCGCCTTGCTGGGGCTGGCGCGCGTCGCCCAGGAGCGCCATCAGGACGTGGTGGCGCTGAGCCTGGCCACGCAAGCCCTCGCGGCCCATCCCGACGACCTCGACATGTTGCGCCTACGGGCCGGCCTGCTGCACGCGCAGGGCGACAACGCGGCCGCCCTGCAATGCGACGAGCGCATCGTCAAGCTCCGCCCCGAAGACATCCAGGCCCATATCGACATCGCCAATCTGCACCTGCAAGCGGGCCGTTACGCCGCCGCGCGCGCTGAAATCGCCAGCGCCCGCAAGGTCGGCCCCGGCAATTTGCTGGTCGCGTACACGCAGGCGCTGCTCGATTTCCGCGAAGGCAAGCTGCCAACGGCGCTGGACCAGTTGCAGCAAGTGCTCAGGGCCGCGCCCGAACACATGCCCAGCACACTGCTGATCGGCGCGGTGGAACTGGGCCTGGGTTCCTTGCCGCAAGCGGAACAGTACCTGAAAAAATTCCTGGAAAGCGATGCGCGCAATCCCTACGCCACCAAGCTGCTGAGCTCGGTGATGCTCAAGAATAACAATCCCGACGCGGCGCTCAAGCTGATCGCGCCGCTGCTGCCGGATAATCAACACGATGTCGAAATGATGGCGTTGGCGGGCGAAGCGTCCATGCGCCTGCGCCGGTTCGAGCAGGCCGAAGCCTACTACCGCAAGGCCAGCGCGCTGGCACCGGACATGGCCATGCTGCACGCGGCCCTGGGCATGGCGCGGATCGGCCAGGGCCAGAACGCGCAGGCGATAGTCGAACTGGAACGCGCCACCGCCCTCGAGGCCGGCAACTCGCGCGCCGGCGTGTTGCTGGTGCTCAGCTATATGCGCGACCGGCAACTGGCCCAGGCCCTGGTCGCCGTCAACCGTTTATTGCGGCAGCAGCCGGACAATCCGCTGCTGCATAACCTGAAAGGCGGCGTATTGATGGCGAACCAGGATGTGGCCGGCGCGCGCGCCAGCTTTCTGAAGGCCGTCGCGCTCAAGCCCAGGTATATGCCGGCGCTGGACAACCTGACCCAGCTCGACCTGAAGGATAAGCAAGCCGATCAGGCGCGCCTGCGCCTTGTTCAGGCCTGGAGCCAGGACAAGAAAAACGCCGCCATCATGACGGCCCTGGCCAAGCTCGCCACGTCGCAGGGGCATTACGCGGAGGCGGAAAGTTGGCTGGAATTGTCCAGCAAAGCCCATCCCGACGCGCTCGCGCCCGCCCTGCTGCTGGCCAATTTTTATCATCAGGCCGGCGAACAACAGAAATCGCTGCCGCTGGCGCAGAAACTGCAAGCGAGCAATCCGGCCAGCCCGGATGCGCTCGCGCTGCTGGCGGAAGTGCATACGCGCGGCGGCAATTACCGTGCGGCGCTGGACAACTTCACCAAGCTGGCCCAGCTACAGCCGGACTCGGCGGCTGTGCAAATGCGCATCGCCACCACCGAGCTGACGCTCGCCGACGAGGCCGCCGCCTTGCAGGCACTGGAAAAGGCGCTGGCCTTGCAGCCCGACTTTCCTCAGGCCCGCGTCGATCTGGTCAAACTGCTGACGGAGAGAGGCGCGTATTCCGAGGCGCTGTCGGCGGCGCGCGAGATGCAAGCCCAGCATCCAAATGCGCCGCTGGGCTTGAAATTGGAAGGCGATATTTTGATGGCGCAAAACCAGCCTTTGCCGGCGCTGGCCATTTACCAGCGGGCTTACGCGATGGATCACTCTGGTCCCTTGCTGATTCCGGTTTTCAACGCGCTCCGGCGCGCCGGCCGTGGCGACGAGGCCAACACACGCATGCTGCAATGGCTGCAAGCGCATCCGGCCGACACGCCGACCCGCTTGCACTACGCCAGCAGCTTGCAGGCCGACCACCAGTATCAGCCCGCGATCATGCAGCTGGACCAGATCGTGCAACGCGAGCCGAACAATATGGTCGCCCTCAATGACATGGCCTGGGCCTGCTTGCAAACCCACGACGCACGCGCGCCGGCGCTGGCCGAACGGGCTCGCAAACTGGCGCCGGACAACGCCGCCGTGCTCGATACCGAGGGTTGGATCTTGCACGAACGGGGCGAAGGCGCCCGCGCGCTGCCGTTGTTGCAGCGGGCATCGGCGCTGGCGCCGGCCGCCGACGAGATACGCTATCACCTGAGCCTGGCGCTCATCAAAAGCGGCGATGCGCGCTCCGCCCACACGCAGCTGGAGCGGCTGCTCAAATCGCCGGACCTCAAGCGCCGCGCCGAGGTGCAAGCCTTGCTGGCGCAGACCTTGGCGACGCGCTAAGCGTCCCCGGCAGGATCGCCGCGCCGACCGCCGTCGTAGCGTCCCGGCGCCAGCATGCGGTCCGGATCGAGCGCCGCCTTGATCTTGCCGACCACTTGCCAATACACGTCGTTACCGCCGTTGAGGTCGGCCATGGACTGCAAGCCGACCCGGTAGGGAATATAGCCGGCCGCCATGATGGCGTCGAACAATTGCCGATAGCAGACGCCGGCCCGGGCCGCCTCGCCGGCGTCTTCCTTGTCGTAGGCCACGGTGATGACGCCGCCGAGCGCGCGCTCGTTTATCATGCTGAAGGTGACAAACAAGTCGAAGCCGTGGCGCTGGAAAATCGGCTCGGCCAGCGCATGCAGGCGCAGCAGTTCATCGCCCCGCATGGGCACGATGGGCGACACCCACAACATGCCGCAGTTATCGAGCGCCGGATTGGCATGGGCCGGGAAGTCGGCCGGCAAGCCCGCCTGGCGCCGCCAATAGGCGCCGGCCAGGAAACGGCCGTTGGGGATGCCCCGGTTCATATCGAACAGCGAACGGCCCAGCCTGACCTTGGCGCCCAGCCGCCGCCCCACCGGCCAGGACGCCAGCCAGCGCGCGGCCAGGCCGGCCAGCGCCAGCTTGCGTTCGTCGAGAAACTGGGGCGGCGCGCCGGTCGGCTTGAGCGCGCGCCGCAAGGCCCGCCGCGCCAACGCGACCTGGGCGGCGCTGCCGTACAGGGCGCCGGACACGGTCCAGGCGCCGACGCCGGCCTCCGCCCGCATCTCGCGCCTGAGCGCGTCCGGCAGCGGCAGTTGCCCGCCGGCCCGCGCGCGCGGGTAGACGCGGCCGCCGGAAATGACGCGCAAATCATTGCCGATATGGATGATGCTGCGCAGCGTGCCATCCAGCCGCAGGGGCCGCAGCGCGTCGACCACCGGCGCGATCTGCTCGTGGCGCTCGACCCGGCACAGGAAATGGTTGATGCACGCCGTTTGTGGCATCAGCCACAAGCCCAGTCGGGTGACGATGCCCAGGTTGGATTGCGTGAACAGGCCGTCGAGCACCGGTCCCACGCCGTAGGGAAAGACCCGGGTCGCCTGCGCGTTCGGGAAATGGCCGAAGCCCGTGTCCAGCACCGCGCCATCGGCCATCACCACCTGCATGCCGGCCACGTTCTGGAAACGGTTGCCGTAGGGACTGTGGCCGAAGCCGCGCTCCAGGATGTTGCCGACCAGGCTGGTGTCCGGCCCGGCGCCGGTGCAGTCCATCCACAGCGGAATGTCGTGCTCGATCAGGTATCGCGACAGCTGCTGCTGCGTCACGCCCGGTTCCAGCACCACGTAGGCCAGCGCGGCGCTCACTTCCAGTATCCGGTTCATGCCGCTGAGGTCGACGATCACCTGGCCGTCGCTCGGCGCACAAGCGTCGCCGTAGCCCCAGTTCTTGCCGGTGCTGATCGCGTACAAGGCCAGCCGGTGGCGCGCCGC
This sequence comes from Rugamonas sp., assembly GCF_025354735.1. GTDB lineage: Bacteria > Pseudomonadota > Gammaproteobacteria > Burkholderiales > Burkholderiaceae_D > Rugamonas. Next base: position 1,810 of record NZ_JANXMI010000279.1, on the reverse strand, counting down.
GATGCGCACCACGGCCGACACCTCCTCTGTCGAGCGCGGCCGCAACACGGCCAGCGGCATCGTCGGGCTCGCCGCGGTGCTGCACGCGTACCGCGCCAGCGTGGCGGCGTCGCTCGCCACGCGTTCGGCGTCCAGCGCCGCGCGCCACGCCGTCAGCGCATCATGGTCGGCGGCCGGCCGGCCCGATTCTTCGAAGCTTGCCACGGCCCGCCCTCAGTTGCGGCCCTGCATCAGGCGCGATGTGATACCGGGCTCGTCATGCGTCGGGAAAAAATACGGATAAAAGGAGCGTTCCGTCGTTTGCCGCTCCATCAGTCCGCCGAATTCCCGTATCTGTTCGCCCATGTAATCGAGGTCCAGCCGCAGCAGCACCGCCGGCGCGCCGACGCGGGTGCACGGCCGCTCGCCGCCGAAATCGCGGAAGCCCAGCATCCGTTTATAGAACATCACGTGGCGCGGATTGACTTCGATCACGTAGTCGCTGTAGCCGTGGATATTGTGGGCGTAAATATAGGAAATATGGATCAGCGCCGCGAACACCCGCTTCGACACGCCCTTGTCGATCGCCAGCCGCGACGGTTCGCACAGGCGCCGCCGCTGGCCGCGCAGCTCGTCTAGCTTGTCGCGGAAATTTTCATCGGCCGGCAGGCCGATGTCGTCGTCGTCCAGGCACAGCGACATCGTACCCACCGTCACGCCGCCGGTCTCGGCGAACAAGGTGATCTTGTTCAGCGCATGGCTGCTGTTGGGATCGACGGCATAGCCGCGCCAGCCGTACATCTTTTTCAGCAGCAGGCTGGCCGATTCGCGGCGCCCCTGAGAATTGGCCATGCGGATATGAAAGATTTGCTGGTCTATTTCGTGTTCCATGGCGGGATCGGGTCGGCCTTCGCCGACCACCAGGTCGCGCAAGCCGGTATTGGCCTCGAAGGAAATGATGGTGTCGTCGTGTACATGCACGTTGGGTCCTTGTCCGGGTCGGTGGCCAGGCGCCTGCAAGGACGAACTGGGCTCATTCTCTTCAGACCGCCCTCGTACAACTAAAGTTCCCAAAAAATAGCGATTTTTTTCACCGCTGACTGTCGGTGGATTTTCCAATGCGCGCCGCCAGCGCCGATTTCTTCTTGAAATACCTTCCAACATATTGTTTTATAAGGATAAATTTATTTGGCATGCTTTGTGCTGAGTAGTGGATATCGACCCGCATCGGGCCGACCAACGATCTTCCCGCCACACTAACAGGAGCAGCGAAATGAATATCCGCAATCTGCTTTGTCTAGTCCGCTGACGGTAGTGGATCATCCTTTAGAGCTAACCATCACTTGCCCCCGTAGCCTTCAACCCACGATTTCCGCTTGCCGCATTGCAGGCACCAATCTTCGCACAAGCCGATGTCATGGCCTAGCGGCCGTCGGATTGCTTCCCATTTATGACCATGCCACGCACCACAATACCATTGAGCTAGCCTTCTGAATCTCATACTCCAATCCTTTTGTAAGCTGATTTCAATGCAGAGCACATCCTTCGGATTTCATTATACTAGATCGTCCAATGGACACTTGCGGCCCATTCGGCAAGCGGAGCACAGTATCGTGTAAGTGTGGATGGCGCACAGAGTGATAGTGACAGGGCTACTTTGATTCCATACTCACCTCCTTGAGGCGTTCCTTTAAGGGTACCTCTAGAAACCTATCCTGCCGTTCGCAGGTTCGGTAAAATTCTGGCATCAGCCCGCGACCAATGAATACCACAATGATGAAGCCCCGGATCAGCCTGTTTGCCGAACATGAACGCGAAGACCGTCGTACCA
>NZ_JANXMI010000012.1 GCF_025354735.1 Rugamonas sp. | reverse complement strand
GGCAGGCCGACGATGCCGCATTGGAGACTCATGTGAACCTTTAATAATCAATATTGCCGGCAAGCGGCTAGTGAAAAACGGCCGCGCAGGCGACGTTTCCTGAAAAATGGGTGCTAATGCTGCGTATAAGGGGTCAATTGTAACTCCCCAGCCGCCACTCCTCAAAAAACTTCCCGTTTTCAAAGCTGAAAATCGACGCTCCATAGAAAAAGTCCGGCACGACGGCCGGACTTGGGGGGCGACGAACTGTCGCGCTTCGGGGCACAGCAAACAAGGCGGCGGCGCCGTCGCCTTGGCGGCGGCCGCTTAGCGCTGCTGGCGGCGGCGCACCAGCATCAGCCCGGCCAGGCCGGCACCGAACATCAGCACCGTCGACGGTTCCGGCACGGCGGCCAGCGAAGTCGGCGCGAACGACAGGCCCTTGAAGTTGGAGTCGGCCGGCGCGGCGGCCAGCATGGTGAAGCTTTCGCCGGCCGCCTTGCTGGTGGCCGACAGCGTGTCGCTGACGCCGTACAGATAGGTCTGGTCGGTGTCGCCGGCCGTGTAGTTGGTCGCGTACAGTTCGACCTGGCCGTTGCCCAGCACCTTGCCGGTCAGGCTCAGCAGGCCGGTGGTGCCGGCGGCGGCCGTGTTGGCGACCAGGTTCAGGCCGGCGGCGACGGTGTAGTCCAGGGTCCAGGTGCCGCTGCCGTCGGCTTTGCTGTTGCTCCATTTTTGCAGGCCGCCATCGCCCAGCGTGCTGCTGTTGCCGGACGTGTTTTTCGGCACGCCGCTGTCGGCCACGTACAGGGTGTCCTTGGCCGCGAAATAAAACGCTTCCGGGCTCAGGTTGACGGTCTTGCCGACCGGGTTGATGCCGTTGCCGTTGGCCGCCGTGACGACCAGCGTGCCCGATTTGCTGCCGCCGAAGCCGCTCAACTGGGTGGCGCCGGCGCCGCCGTTGGCCAGCGCGGTCGGCGGCGCACCGGCCGCGCCCAGCGTGCCGATGAAGTCGCGGCTGTTGCCGCTGCCCTGCTTGCTGTCGGCCGACACCAGCAGCTGGCCGTTGTAGACCTGCACGTAGCGGGTGTCTTGCGCCACCGTGTTGCCGGTCGCGTCGAGGCCGGTGATCGCGGTCGCCGTGTGGCTGCCGCGGGTGGCGTAGAACACGCCGCCGGTGGTGTCGCCGGACGTGCCCTGGCCCGACACGTAGAAGGAGCTGCGGTCGGCCGAGTAGACGCTGCGCGGATTGTTGCCGTTATAAACGCCGGTCAGCGCGGTCGACGCATCGACCTGGCCGTTGGCGTTGATGAGCACCGCCACCCGCGCCACCGGGGTGTAGCCCTTGCCGCTCAGGCTGCCGGACTGGCCCAGCGCGTTCGGCTTGGTCGGGTCGGTGGACCGCCAAGGCCGGCATGCGCGACGCGAAGCACAGCATCGACCAGTTGCGCGGCGAAATCAATACATTGCGTGAATACGTCATCCGCGAGGACAGGGCGCCGAAGAGGGCGCCGCCAACGTCGTCCGCGGATATGGCCGAGGCCACACCCGCCGCGGCCAAGCCTGCGCCCACGATGCAGGCTTATTGGCCGCGACAGGACGCCGAATCCGCAGCGGAGCCAGGGGAGATCGTTGCGGAGACGAACGTCAATGTCGATGTGGACCTGGCTGTAAATATGGCGGTCAATGTCGAGGCTGACGCTGCCCACATTGCGCCGGTGTTCCTCGCGGCGCCGGAAGACCGGAGCGGCGCGCCGCCATCCCCGGCATCGCCAGCGCAGCCGGACTTCGGGCCTGCCCACCCATCCAACAGCGCGCACAACACCCCACCGGACTGGCCGTCGGCGGCCAGGCGCTGGCTATTCGGCGGCAACCTGGTCGCCAAGCTGGGACTGCTGATCCTGTTCATCGGCATCAGTTTCCTGCTCAAGTACACGGCCGCGCGCGTGTCCGTCCCCATCGAATTGCGCCTGACCGCCATCGTGCTGGCCGACCTCGCCCTGCTGGCCTGGGGCTGGCGCATCCGCGAGCGGCGCGCCAGCATCAGCCTGCCGGTGCAGGGCACGGCGCTGGCCGTGCTGATGCTGGTCACCTTCGGCGCCTTCCGCCTTTATCATCTCATCCCCGGTGCGCTCGCGTTCGCGCTGCTGTTCGTGCTGACCGCCTTCACCTGCGCGCTGGCCGTGCTGCAAAACTCCCAGTGGCTGGCGATCTTCGGCATCGCCGGCGGCTTCGCCGCGCCTTTGCTGGCGTCGAGCGGCGGCGGCAGCCACATCGGCCTGTTCAGCTATTACGCCGTGCTCAACGCCGGCATCTTCGGCCTGGCGCTGCTGCGCTCGTGGCGTCCGCTCAACCTGCTGGGCTTCGCGTTCACCTTCGTCATCGGCACCGCCTGGGGCGTGTTGCTCTACCAGCCGGAAAACTACCCGTCGGTCCAGTTTTTCCTGATCCTGTTCTTCCTCTACTACGTTTCGATCGCGCTCGGTTACGCGCGCCAGCAGGTCCTGCGCCTGAAGCATTACGTGGATGGCACGCTGATCTTCGGCACGCCGATGCTGGCCTTCGGCTTGCAGTCCGCGCTGGTGCGGCCGTTGCCGTTCGGCGTCGCGTATTCCGCGCTGGCGCTGGGCCTGTTCTACCTCGGCCTGGCGACGCTGCTGGGGCGCCGGCGCGACAAATACGATCTGCTGGCCGATACCTTCCTTGCACTCGGCATCGCCTTCGGCACGCTGGCCATTCCCTTCGCGCTCGACGGCCGCTGGACGTCGGCCGCTTGGGCGCTGGAAGGCGCCGGCATGGTTTGGGTGGGATTGCGCCAGCGCCAGCGCCTGACGTGGGTGTTCGGCCTGCTGGTGCAAGTGGCGGCCTGGCTGTCCTTCACCGGCGCCGTCACAGGAATGGCGCAGTCGGGCGAGCTCGACGCCAATCTGTGACTGGGCTTTTTCCTGCTGGCGCTGACCGCCTTTTTGATGGCGACCCGCTTCCGCGCCCAGCGGACGGCGGACGGCGACGCCCCGCAAGGACTGTTCGCGCTGCTGGCCGGGGTGTTCCTGACCTGCGCCACGGTCTGGCTGCTGGCCGGCGCATGGATCGAAATCGTCCTGCGCACCAACGCCGTGACGCAAGCGAACGCGCTGGTGGCCAGCGCCCTGCTCACGGCCATCGTGCTGGGCTGGATCGCCAGCGCCATGGCCTGGCGGCTGGCGAACACGCTGGCGCTGCTGGTGCAGGCGCTGGCCGGCATCACGCTGCTGATCCTGACGGCGCTGCAATGGGACATGCGCGACCTGCCCTACGATCTGCTCGATACGCCCATCCTGGGCGAACTGATGATACTGGCCGGCGCCATGTTCAGCGGCTGGAGCCTGATACGGCATCGCGCGCCGGACGCCGCCGTCGGCGCGCTGGCGAACTGGCTGCTGGCGTGGTCGGGGCTGTGGTGGTTCGGCACCATCCTGCCCACGGTGGCGCTGTGGCTCGCGCTGCACTACCAGCGCCTGATCCAGAGCAGTGGCACGGGCGACGCGCCGTTCTGGCCGGCCTACGCGCTGCTGCTGGTGGCCGGCAGCGCGCCCTTGCTGTGGCTGTCGCGCCGCCTGCGCTGGCCCGCATTACGCTGGTCGGGCGTGCCCATCTGGGGCCTGCTGCTGGGCGCCACCGTGTTCCTGCTGGAAGGGCTGTACGGCGAATATCGCCTGCCGTCCGTCGAGAGCGCGGCCGCCGGCCTGGCCTTGTGGCTGACCGCCGAGTGGCTGCTGGACGCGTGGCCCGCGAACGGCTGGCACATCGACACCCGCATCCTGGTGCTGCTGCACACGCTGCGCAGCGCCGGGCCGTGGCTGATGATCTGGCCGCTGGCCGGCATCTGCATCGCGCGCTGGCTCGCGGGTGGCAACCCGGCCCAGGCCCGCTTGCTGCTCGACGCCGGCTGGCACGGCAGCGCCAACTGGGCGCGCTTCGTTCCCGCCTGGTTGACGATGGCGGCGCTGGCCTGGCTGATGCGCCGCGCGCAAGCTGATGCCTGGCCGGTGCGCCCCGTCGCGCCATGGTATCGGCAGTTTTTGATACCGCTGGCCTGCGCCTGGTCGCTGCTGCTGGTGGCCGTGTGGAACCTGACGCAGGACGGCGCGATGGCGCCGCTGCCCTATGTGCCGCTGCTCAACCCGCTCGACCTGAGCAGCGCCTTCGCCCTGCCGCTGGCCTTCGCCTGCTACCGCATGTTGACGACCGGCGCCCAGGCCGTGGTGCCGGCGGCGCCGGTCCGGACCCGCCTGGCGATCGCCGCCGCGCTGCTCGGCTACAGCTGGCTCAACCTGGCGCTGCTGCGCGCGGTGGCGCACTACCTCGGCCTGGCCTACGATGTCGACGCCTTGTATGCCTCCCATGTCGTGCAGGCGATGTTGTCGCTGCTGTGGAGCGTCACGGCGCTGCTGGTGATGCTCCGCGCCGCGCGGCACGCGGCGCGCCTGGCCTGGATCCCGGGCGCGGCGTTGCTGGGCCTGGTGGTGGCCAAGTTGTTCCTGGTCGACCTGTCGAACGTGGGCGGCATCGAGCGCATCATTTCCTTCCTCGGCGTGGGCGCGCTGATGGTCGGCATCGGCTACCTCGCCCCCTACCCGGCGCCGCGCGCCGCGCCAGCCATCCGACCGGGATCGCCATGAGCAAGCAACCATCGCACTACCTGCCCCTTGTGTTGTGGGCCATGGCATGGTCAGCGGCGGCGGCCACGGACACGCCGGCCGACTACGCCTATGCGCTGCCGCTGACCGTCGCGAAAACGGGCGTGGTGCAGCTGCGCCTGCCGCTCGACGCCGATCTGCACGCGCGCACGTCCTCGCTCGACGACGTGCGCGTGTTCGATGCCGGCGGCGCGGCGCTGCCGTACGCGCTGCGCATGCCGGCGACCGAACGCAGCGCCAGCCACCGTCAGCTGGCCATGAAAATATTCCCACTGATGGACGAGCGCCGCGCCGATCAACTCGACCTCGACGTCCACACCGACGGCGACGGCCGCCTGACATCGGTGCGCGTGCGGCCCGACCAGCCTCGGTCCGGCGGCCTTGGCGACGGCGATGTGCCGGGCGGCGCGAAGGCGCCGCGACTGGCGGCCCTGATACTGGACCTGGGCCCGGCCGGCGCCAGCGGCGCGGCGCTGATCGACGCGCTGCGCTTCACCGCGCCGCCCAAGCTGCGCGGCTACAGCGCCCAGGTCTGGCTCGACACCAGCGACGACATGAAACAGTGGGATGCGGCCGGCGGCACGGAATTGAACTGGCTGCTCAGCGCCGATGCCCAGATGCTGGCCAACGACAAGCTCGAATTTCCTCCACGCCGCTTCCGCTATGGGCGGCTGAGCTGGCGCAGCGGCACGCCGCGGCAATTCGCCGCCGTCAGCGCGCAGCAATTGCTGACCAGTCTCGTGGCCCCGGACACGGAAACGCTGCTGCTGCCGGCGGCGCCTGGGCGGCAGGCGGGCGACCTGGTCTACACGACGCCGCTGGCGGTGGCGGCGCCCACGGTCGGCCTACAATTTACGGAAAACAATGTGGTGCTGCCGGCGCAGCTGGGCACCTATCGCGAGCTGCCGCCGCGCCAGCTCGGCCAGACGGGCAGCTGGCGTTTCGAGCCGCTGCTCAGCGCCACTTTCTATCGCATCGCCCAGGGCGACAGGCTGCGCGCGTCGGGCGATGTCGACGTGGCGCCGGTGCACACGACGCAATGGGTGCTGCGGCCGCAAGGTCCCGCTGTGACAAGAAGCAGGCCGGCGCTGCGGCTGAGCTGGACACCGGCCAGCATCGTCTTCCTGGCCAGCGGTAACGCACCCTACACGCTGGCGGTGGGCCGGGCCGACGCCGTCAGCGCCGCGCGCGACATGGAACAGGTGGCGCCGGGCTTTTCGGAAACCGAGTTGCAGGGCCTGGCGAGCGCCAGCGCCGGCCCGGCCCGCCTCGCGCATGAAAACGCGGCGACGGCCGTGCCGGAGCTCGCGCCTGCGCAGGCGGGAGCGGCCGCGCGGCGGCGGCTGCTGGCGTTGTGGGCGGTGCTGCTGCTGGGCGTCGCCGCGCTGGCCTATATGGTGTGGCGCTTGCTCAAGCAGGTGGGAGCGGTCGAACCGCCTGCAAACTGAGGAGAACGCAAACGCGCCGCGGCCGGCGCCGGCCGGATCAAGTCGTCAAGCCGTATGCAGCGTCATGGTCGCGGCCTCGAACTTGCCTTCGCAAATCTGCGCCATCACGCGCAGCGATTTGTCGATGGCGTCCTCGATCAGCACCTGGTCTTCGCGGCGCGGCCGGTGCAGCACGAAGTCGGCCACCTGCTGTTGCAGGCTCAGCGAGCGCGGGTGGCCGATGCCGATCCGCAAGCGCCAGTAATCCTGGGTTCCGAGCGCGGCGGTGATGTCTTTCAAGCCATTGTGGCCGCCCGAGGAACCGCCCTTCTTCAGCCGCGCGACACCCGGCATCAGATCGAGCTCGTCGTGCACGACCAGCACCTCATCCGGCGCCACCTTGTAAAACCGGGCCAGCGCGCCGACCGACTGGCCGGAACGGTTCATGAACGTCTGCGGCTCCAGCAGCCACACGTCATGGCCGCCGATGGCGGTCTTGGCCACCAGCGCGTTGAAGCGGGTTTCCCGCTGCAGGCGTACGCCGGGCAGGCTGTTGGCGAGGTTGTCGACCAGCCAGAAGCCGGCGTTGTGGCGGGTTTGTTCGTATTCGGCGCCCGGATTGCCGAGGCCGACGATGAGACGTATGGGCATGGTCCACTTTCAAAATCAAAAAAAACCCCCGCCGGCACTAAGCTGGAGGGGGTTTCTCAGTTCCGCAACCGCATCGCTGCGGCGGCCGATTACTTCTTGGCTTTAGCGGCTGGCTTGGCGTCAGCGGCTGGGGCGGCTGGAGCGGCGACAGCGGCTTCGGCCGACACGTGACCGGCCGGGACCGAAGCGGTGGCGATGGTCAGGTTCGAACCGTGGGTGACCGCGGTCACGCCGGCTGGCATGGCGATTTCGCCGATGTGCAGCGAGTGGCCGACGTCGATGTTCGACAGGTCAACGGTGATGAACTCTGGCAAGTCTTTTGGCAGGCACGATACTTCGATTTCGTTGGCGACGTGGCTGATGGTGGCACCGTGCAGCTTGACCGCTGGCGAAACGTCGGCGTTGGCGAAGTGCAGCGCGACTTTCATGTGGATCTTGGTGTTGGCATCGATGCGCTGGAAGTCAGCGTGCAGAACCAGTTGCTTGAACGCGTGGGTCTGGAAGTCGCGCAGCAACACTTGCTGGCTGACGCCGTCGATTTCCAGGTCCAGGATCGAGGAGTGGAACACTTCTTTTTTCAACGCGTGGTACAGGGCGTTGTGGTCCAGCGAGATGTTCATCGGGGCTTCAGTGCCACCGTAGACGATACCAGGGGTCTGGCCGGAAATGCGCAGGCGGCGGCTCGCTCCGGAACCTTGCAATTCACGTTTGAATGCGACAACTTTCATTTGATACTCCAATAAATACAGGGCTTGCGCCCATGTTATGAAGCCCCCGCGACCAGGGTGCTTCGGAAATGAACGCTCGCGCGCCCATGCAATTACAAAACACAACGGCGCGTGGCGCGCCGTTGTAAGTCATTGATTTTAAAGTATATTTAAAACCACAACGAATGAATCGTTTATTTTAATCTATGAACAGGGAAATCACGGAATCGCCCTTGATGATGCGTTTGAACGTTTCCGCCAGCAGGGGCGCGCAGGTCAGCTGGCGGATCTTGCCGCAAGCCTTGGCCGCGTCCGACAGCGGGATGGTGTCCGTCACGACCAGCTCGTCCAGCGAGGAATTGGTGATGCGCTCGATCGCCGGGCCCGACAGCACCGGGTGGGTGCAATAAGCCACCACTTTCTTGGCGCCGCGTTCCTTCAACACTTCGGCGGCCTTGACCAGCGTGCCGGCGGTGTCGACCATGTCGTCCATGATGACGCAGTTGCGGCCTTCGACTTCGCCGATGATGTTCATCACTTCGGACACGTTGGCCTTCGGCCGGCGTTTGTCGATGATGGCCAGGTCGCAGCCGAGGCGCTTGGCCAGCGCGCGGGCGCGGACCACGCCGCCGACGTCGGGCGACACCACCAGCAAGTCCTGGTAATTCTTCTTCTGCAGGTCGCCCAGCAAAATCGGCGAGGCGTAGATGTTGTCGACGGGAATGTCGAAGAAGCCCTGGATCTGGTCGGCGTGCAAGTCCATGATCAGCACGCGTTCGACGCCGGCTTCTTCCAGCATGTTGGCGACCACCTTGGCCGAGATGGCCACGCGCGCCGAGCGCGGGCGGCGGTCCTGGCGGGCGTAGCCGAAATACGGGATGGCGGCGGTGATGCGGCCGGCCGAAGCCCGTTTCAGCGCGTCGACCATCAAGATCAATTCCATCAGGCTGTCGTTGGTGGGGGCGCACGTCGATTGCAGCACGAAAACGTCCTTGCCGCGGACGTTTTCGTTGATTTCCACCATGATTTCGCCGTCGGAGAATTTCGAGACGTTGGCTTTGCCGAGGGGGATGCCGAGATTCTTGGCGACTCCTTCTGCCAACGCAGGATTAGCGTTGCCGGTAAAAACCATCAGGTTTTCGTAAGCCATAGGGAGTCCCAGAGATAGTCGTTGAATATTTTGAAAAGTCACCAGCGCACGCCGCGTGGCGCTGTGCTCAGAATGATCGGCGCTGGGCCGGACCACTTAACTTTACCCTGACCGGAGACGGTGACGCCTCGACGGAATTGCAAGGAAATGAATGGCAGGGGAACAAGGATTCGAACCTTGGTATGCTGGAATCAAAATCCAGTGCCTTAACCAGCTTGGCGATTCCCCTACGCAACTGACTGCTTGTCGTCACTGGCCGGTATTTTACCGCCTAAATGCCGCAAAGCCAAATCTTTTTACACGCTACAACATCGCGGCGAGCGGGTGATGCGTCAGCGCCTTGGCTTTCCAGGCCTTCCACTTTTGCGGTACTGCTGACAGCACCGCATCGGCTTCGACTTCGCCTGCAACCGCACAAAACACGCAAGCACCGGAACCAGTCATCCTGGCATCGCCGTGGGCGCTGAGCCATTCTATCGCCTCGGCTACCGGCGGGAATAAACTCGTTGCCACTTGCTGTAAATCGTTTCTTCCGTAACCCATCAAATCAGCTCGATTTTCGAGGTGGCTGGAAAAGTCCGTTATTATGACGGGCGCCGTGTCCCTTGTCAAATGCTCGGCACAAAAAATTGCGGCCGTCGGCACGGCGACACCCGGTTCGATGACGACATACCAACATTGCGGCGCCCGCACCGGCTGCATGGCCTCCCCCACCCCCTCGGCGAACGCCGTCTGCCCGTAGATGAAAAACGGGATGTCGGCGCCCAGCGGCAGGCCCAGCGCCATCAACTCTTCCTTGGTTAGACCGGCCCGCCACAAATAGTTCAATGCCATCAGCGCGGTGGCCGCGTCCGACGAGCCGCCACCGAGGCCGCCGCCCATGGGCAGCACCTTGTCGATGGCGATGTCCACGCCGCGCGGCAAGGCGCCCGTTCGCCGCAACACCTCGGCCTGCAGCAAGCTGGCGGCGCGCATCGTCAGGTCGCTCTGCTCGGGCACGCCGGCCAGTTCCGTGGTGCGGACGATGGCGTCGTCGTCGCGCAGCGCGAAGTGCAGCGTGTCGCCGTGGTCGACCAGCTGGAACACGGTTTGCAGCAAATGGTAGCCGTCGGCGCGGCGGCCGTTGACGTGCAAAAATAAATTCAGTTTGGCCGGGGCCGGGCAATTGTTCAGACTGTTCATGACGATATTCCTGGCGGGATCAAAGCGGACATCGATCACAGGGGCGCATCGATGACGATGCGGATTTCCATGTCGTCGACCTGGCCGCCGCCGCTGCGGCTGGCGTCGATGCGCCGCGGTTGCGGCACGGCGGCCGCCGCGTCCTGCCAGCTGACGTAGTGCAGATGCCAGCCGTCGCGCGTGACGACGCTGTCGCGCGCCGGCGTGGCGGCGAAGCGGCTGCCGTCGGCGCCGGTGGCGTAGCCTTGCAGCCAGTCGCGCAGGCCGGACACGGGCAGCGACCAGCCGAGCAGCTGCGCGCTCAGCGTGTCGACGTCGGCCGCGCTGCGCGGCGCCTTGCCGCCCTGGGTCAGCGTGGCCTCGCCGGGCGTGACGTGGACGGTGGCGACGGTCTGCCCCAGCGGCGACATGAGCGCGACGTCGGTGCGGTCGGCCTGCTGGCGCCAGCTGAAGTTGACGGTCAGCGATTCGGGCTTGTCGTCCTTGTGGTAGTTGACGTTGAGGCGGCCGTTCAGGTTGATGGTGTCGCGGTAGGGGGCGACGGCGGCGCTCGAGCGCGGGCCGTCGGCGACCGTGGCGCAGGCGGCCAGCAAGGTGGCGGCCGCGCCGGCGGCGGCGAACTTCAGGGCAAATTTTTTCATCGTTTACAGGTTCAGGTTCAAGCGGGCCAGCGTGCTTTTCAGCGCGTCGTTCTTCGGATCCTTGGCGCGCGCTTCCAGCCAGACTTTTTCGGCGCCGCTCTTGTCGCCCTCCACCCACAGCACTTCGCCGAGGTGGACCGCGATTTCAGGATCGTTGCGCAGCTTGTAGGCGCGGCGCAGCAAGGCTTCCGCCTCGCTCAGGTGGCCGAGCCGGTATTGCACCCAGCCCATGCTGTCCATGATGAAGGGATCGTCGGGCGCCATCTTCAGCGCCTTGTCGATCAGCGCGTAGGCTTCCGTCAGGCGCACATTGCGTTCGGCCAGCGAGTAGCCGAGCGCGTTGTAGGCGTGCTGGTTGTCGGGCGCGGCCGCCATCACCTGGCGCAGGCTCGCCTCCATCACGTCGAGGCGGTCGAGCTTCTCGGCCGCCAGCGCGTAGTCGTACAGCACGTCGGGATTGTCGGGGAAGCGCTTGATGGCGTTTTCCAGCACCGTGTAGGCGGCGCGGTTGTCGCCGGCGTCGCGCAGGATCTGGGCGTCGGTCTGGATGATTTGCGCGGCCTCGCCGGCGTCCGACGATTTGAGCGCGGCCAGTTCCTGGCGGGCGCCGTCGATGTCGCCCTTGCGCGCCGTCAGCTGGGCGCTTTTCAGGCGCGCCGTCAGCGCCAGGCGCGGATCGGCGGCGTCGATTTTGGCCAGCCACTGGCGCGCGCCGTCGAAGTCGCCGCGCTCCTCGGCCAGGTCGGCCAGGATCAACAGCACCTTGGACGGGTCGCGGTCCTCGCCCGGGTGCTCGGCCACCACGGCCAGGAAGCGCTTGAAATAGGTTTCGGCGCCGGCCGCGTCGGCCGTTTCCATGGCCATCACGCCCAGCGCGTACAGCGTGGCGACGTTGTCGGGCTGCTGCTTGAGCAGCACCAGGAACTGGGCCCGCGCCGGCTCGTACTGCTTGGCGTCGACCAGGATGCGGGCGTAGGCGCCGCGCACTTCGCGGGCGTTGGGATTGCTGGCCAAAAAGGCGACCAGGCCGGCGGTGGCCGTGTCGAGGTCGGGCGCGACCTGGGCCTGGGTCAGCGCCGCCAGTTCCGAATCGGGCTTGATGGCCAGCGCCCGCAGCGCCTCGGTGCGGGCGCGCTCGGTGTCGCCGGCGGCGAAGGCGCTCTGGGCCAGCACCAGATGGGTTTCCAGCAAGTCGCCATACGACGCCAGCACGCGGTCGAGCAGGCCGAAGGCGGCCGCCTTGTCCTTGGCGCGCAGCAGGAATTGCTGCATCTGGAACATGGCCAGGCCGCGCCCGGCCGCCGGCACCGTTTTCAGGCGCTCGGCGAAGATGCGCTCGGCCTCGCTGAGGTCGGGATTGAGCACGGCGAAACCGAGGAAATACTGGGTCGCCTCTTCCGACGCGGGCGCCAGGTCGCGCCACAAACGGATCGCCACCAGCGCTTCCGGCGCCTGTTTGGCGGCCAGGGCGATGTCGGTGGCGCGCTTGGCCAGGCGCGGATCGCGCGTCTGCTGCGCCAGCGCCAGCATGGTGATGTAGGCGCTTTGCCACTGGCCGGCCTTGAATTCGAGCTCGGCCTTGGTGAGCTTGTACATCAGGTCGCTGGTCAGCTCGACGTTGGGCAACACTTCATCGACCGGCGCGGCGGCCGCGTCGGCCACGGCCACGGGCTCGGCGGCCGGCGCCGGCGCGGACTCGTCCTGTTTCTGCGGCGCGACGGCGCACGCCGACAGCAGGGCGGAGAGAGTTACAATGGCGAATGCGTTTTTCAAAGGAAAGATCCTGGCAAGTCGGGCGGCGGATTAAGCTCTTCGGCAATACTGCCTAAGCTTGATTTTACGCCCTCGGTCTGGTTTGCGTATGTTTGCAATGCGGTTGAAATACTGACTAATCGCCGCTAGTGTAACGAAATATTCTTGCCAGCCTCACAGTTTCCGTATCGGCCGGGGAGCGACCTCCTCCACCCAGCAGCGCGTCCACAGCGAGTCCACCACCACCATGCCAGAATTGCCCGAAGTTGAAGTCACCCGGCGCGGCGTCGCGCCCCACATCGAAGGCCGGGCCGTGCGCGCCGTCGTGCTGCGGCGCAGCGGCCTGCGCTGGCCGTTTCCGGCCGACCTGCCGGCCGCGCTGGCCGGCCGCACGGTCGGCCTGACGGGGCGGCGCGGCAAGTATCTGCTGATCCACTTCGAGCACGGCACGCTGATCGTCCACCTCGGCATGTCCGGCCATTTGCGCGTGCTGCCGCAGGGCATAGCGCCGGACAAGCACGACCATTTCGACCTCGTCGTCGACGGCGACGACGGCCAGCAAGTGCTGCGCATGACCGATCCGCGCCGCTTCGGCGCCGTGCTGTGGCATGGCAGCGACGAGGGCGAGCTGGCCCAGCATATTTTATTGCGCGGCCTCGGCGTCGAGCCGCTGGAAGACGGCTTTTCCGGCCAGCTGCTGTACGATCAGACGCGCACGCGCGGCGCCGCCATCAAGCAGGTGCTGCTGGCGGGCGACATCGTCGTCGGCGTCGGCAACATCTACGCCTCGGAAAGCCTGTTCCGGGCCGGCATCAACCCGAAGACGCCGGCGCGGCGCATCAGCCTGGCCCGCTACGACAGGCTGGCGCGGGCCGTGCGCGACATCCTGGCCGAGGCGATCGTCCAGGGCGGCAGCACTTTGCGCGACTTTATTGGCGTCAATGGCCAATCGGGCTATTTCCAGCAGACTTATTTCGTCTATGATCGTGCAGGCGTGCCGTGCCGCGTGTGCGGCGCCCCGGTGCGCCAGATCAAACAGGGGCAGCGTTCGACGTTTTATTGCGTCAATTGTCAAAAATAGTTGCCGAAAAAATCGCAACGTCAAAAAAATCGCTCGTGAAAAACCGGCGGAGGGAAGCAAGCATGATGGTCCGAGATTTCGAACAGTACAGCGCGTGGCGCCAGGGCGTGATCGCCGCGCTGAGCAGTTATCGCAGCTGGGTGGCGGCGGCCGACCTGACCGACGCCGCCACCGACCAGCGCATCGGCCGCACGCTGGCGCGCATGGCCGACGATAAACTGTCGGTCGCCTTCGTGGCCGAATTCTCGCGCGGCAAGTCGGAATTAATCAACGCCATCTTCTTCGCCGACTATGGCCAGCGCATCCTGCCGTCGGCGGCCGGCCGCACCACCATGTGCCCGACCGAGCTGATGTACGACCCCGCGTGGCCGCCGTCGATCCGTTTGCTGCCCATCGAAACCCGGGCCGCCAACCTGTCGACCAGCGACTACCGCGACGATCCGTCGGCCTGGACCGTGCTGCCGCTGGACCTGGAAGCGGGCGACGCCATGCATGAAACTTTCAAGCAGGTCAGCCTGACGCGCCAGGTGTCGGTCGAGGAGGCGCAGCGCTACGGCCTGTACGACGCCGACGATCCCGACATGCCGGTCACGCTGGACGAGCAGGGCCGGGTCGAGATTTCGCAGTGGCGCCACGCCATCATTAACTTCCCCCACCCGCTGCTCAAGCAGGGCCTGGTCATCCTCGACACGCCGGGCTTGAATGCCATCGGCACCGAGCCGGAACTGACGCTGAACCTGATCCCGAACGCGCACGCCGTGCTGTTCATCCTGGCGGCCGACACCGGCGTGACCAAGAGCGACATCGAAGTGTGGCGCACCCACATCGGCGCCGGCGCCGGCCGTCTGGTGGTGCTCAATAAAATCGATTCCATGTGGGACGAGCTGCGCAGCGAGGCCGAGATCGAGGTCGAGATCGAGCGCCAGCAGGCGAGCGTGGCCCACATCCTGGCGCTGGAACCGCGCCAGGTGTTTCCCGTGTCGGCGCAAAAGGCGCTGGTCGGCAAGATCAACAACGACCCCGCCCTGCTCGCCAAGAGTCGTTTGCAGGCGCTGGAAAGCGCGCTGTTCAACGAGCTGATCCCGGCCAAGAAGGATATCGTGCGCAAGCAGCTGGGCGAGGAGTTGCACGCGCTCAGCGCGGCCCAGCAAACCATCGTCGGCGCCCGCATCCGCGGCATCGTCGAACAGCTGCACGAGCTGAAAAGCCTGCGCGGCAAGAACCAGAACGTGATCGCCCACATGATGCGCCGCATCGACGTCGAGAAAAAGGACTTCGACGCCAGCCTGTTCAAGTTGCAGGCCACGCGCTCGGTGTTCACGCGGCTGTCGACCGAGCTGTACACCAGCCTCGGCATGGACATCGTGCGCGACGACATCGACACCGTGCGCGGCGAGATGGAGCGCAGCCGCTTCTTCATCGGCGTGCGCGAGGCGGTGCGCCAGTATTTCCAGCGCATCGGCGACAACCTGGAACGCTCCGAACTGAAGGCCGTGGAAATCTCGGAAATGATGGGCGTGATGTACCGCCGCTTTTCCAGCGAGCACGGGCTGACGATGGCGCTGCCGATGCCGTTTTCGCTGCAACGCTACGCCGACGAAATCGCCACCATCGAGGCCGCCTACCACAAGCAGTTCGGCACGGCCACGCTCATCACCACCAGCCGCGCGGTGCTGATGGAAAAATTCTTCGACACGATAGCGTCGCGCGTGCGGGCCTGCTTCAAGGCCGCCAACGAAGACGCCGAGGCGTGGCTGCGCGTCATCATGGCGCCGCTGGAGGCGCAGATCCGCCAGCACAAGGATCAATTGAAACACCGGCTGGCGTCGATCCAGCGCATCCACGACGCCAGCGACAGCCTGGAACAGAAAATCGACGCGTTCGAACTGAGCCAACGCGAACTGGAGCAGCAGAAAAACCGTCTCAACGAATTGGCCGGCAATATCAGCATCGCGATCCACGCGGAACTGGTGGAGCTGGACGCGGCAGCATAGGAAGCATGGATGAAGTACAAGCTTGAAGAGGCGGCGCCGTTGCCAGGCGCGGCCGGCGGTGCCGCATTGGACGATCCCGGTTTTTCGGCCGCCGTCATCGGCTGGCAAAAAGAGCACGGCCGGCACGTGCTGCCTTGGCAGAACACGCGCGACGCCTATCTGATCTGGCTGTCGGAAATCATGTTGCAGCAAACCCAGGTCGCGGCCGTGCTCGGCTACTACGCGCGCTTCCTCACCCGCTTTCCCACGCTGCGCGACCTGGCCGCCGCGCCGGTCGAGGATGTGATGGCGCAGTGGAGCGGCCTCGGCTATTACACCCGCGCCCGCAACCTGCACAAATGCGCCCAGCGTGTGGTCGCCGAGTATGACGGCGTGTTCCCTTCCGACCCCGCCCTGCTGGCCGAACTGCCCGGCATCGGCCGCTCGACGGCGGCGGCCATCTCCGCGTTTTCCAGCGGCACGCGGGCGGCCATCATGGACGGCAACGTCAAGCGCGTGTTCGCGCGCGTGTTCGGCATCGCCACCTATCCGGGCGAGAAAAAAACCGAGCAGGCGATGTGGCGCCGCGCCGAAGCGCTGCTGCCTCTGCAAGGCATAGAATCGTACACGCAGGGCTTGATGGACCTGGGCGCGACGCTGTGCACGCGCAGCAGCCCCAGCTGCGAGCGCTGCCCCTTGCAGGCGCGCTGCGTGGCCCACGCCACCGGCCGCACCAAGGATTTACCGGTGCGCAAGCCGAAGAAGGCCAGTCCCGAAAAGCACGCGACGATGCTGGTCATCGTCGATGCCGGCCAGGTGCTGCTGGAGCAGCGGCCCGACGCCGGCATCTGGGGCGGTCTGCTGTCGCTGCCGGAGCTGGACGGCCACACGCCGGCGGACGACGGCCACGTCGCGGCCGCCGACCACGCCGCGCTGACGCTGGCGGTGGGCCGCCACGGCACGCTCGAATCGCACGAGCGGCTGTCGACCATCACCCACGTCTTCACGCACTACAAGCTGCACATCGCGCCGTATCGGGTGACGCTGTCGCGCCGCCTACACGCGGCGGCCGAGGCCGGCCACGTGTGGTACGACCAGGCCCGCCTGGCCGACGCGCCGCTGCCGGCGCCGATCAAGAAACTGCTGCTGGAATTGCTGGGCGACGGCGCGGCCGCGCAGGCGCGCATGTTTTGATGGGGCTTAGTGCAACATTCTGGCCACGGCGTAGCCGGCCGTGAAAGTCAGGGTCGCCAAGGTGATGCCGGTGCCGATAAACCATTTGAGGATTCTGGTTTCCATCGCACTCAAATCGTTTTTCGTCACGTAGTTGGAACGGATGACCGCGACATCCTCCCTCAAGGCATAGTTGGAGCGGATCACCGCGACATCCTCCCTGAGCAGGCCGACGTCCTTCTCCAGCATGAGCAACCTTGAATCAACATTGCCCAGGCGCCCATCAATGACGATCAAACGCGCCTCCACCGCCGGCAGTCGCGTTTCGACCACCACCATGCGCTCGTCCAACCGTGTCGTTTGTTCGTCCATCCACCATCATTGTCGGACGACCGGGGAAAATCAAGGCCGCAGCCTTGATGCCCGTCAAAGCTCGTCGAGCGAAAACAGGCGGCGGTGCTCGCGGATCGCGTAGCGGTCGGTCATGCCGGCGATGTAGTCGGCGATCTCGCGCGCCTGCCGGCCGGTGTCGCCGGACTGGACCTGATAGTCGGGCGGCAGCAGCACCGGGTCGCACAGGAAGGCGTCGTACAGCTCGCGCACGATGCGGCTGGCCTTGATGCGCATGCGGTTGACCTGGTAGTGGCGGTAGAGATTCTCGCGCAGGAAGCGCTTCAGCTCGGTCGCGTCGCGGCGCATGCCGTCGGAAAAACGGATCAGCGGCGGCGCCGCGCGCACCGCATCGATATCGCGGGGCGCCGCGTCCAGCAGCAAGGCGCCGGAGGTGGCGATCAAATCGTCGGCCAGGGCCGTAATCAGGCGCCGCAGCGTTTCGTAGATCGCGCGCCGCCCGGACAGGCCGGGGTAGTGGCGCTGCACGTCGTGCCACAGGCGGGCGAAGAAATCGACTTGCTCCAGCTGTTCGATGGTGATGAGGCCGGAACGCAGGCCGTCGTCGATATCGTGGCTGTTGTAGGCGATCTCGTCGGCCAGATTGGTCAGCTGCGCCTCCAGCGAGGGCTGGCTGCGCTCGATGAAGCGCTGGGCGACCGGCCCCAGCAGGCGGGCGTTGCTCAGCGAGCAGTGCTTCAATATGCCTTCGCGCGTTTCGAACATCAGGTTCAGGCCGTCGAAGGCGCCGTAGTGTTCTTCGAGCTCGTCGACCACGCGCAGGCTTTGCAGATTGTGCTCGAAGCCGCCGTGTTCCTTCATGCAGTCGTTGAGCACGTCCTGGCCGACGTGGCCGAAGGGCGTGTGGCCGAGGTCGTGCGCCAGCGAGATGGCTTCGACCAGGTCTTCGTTCAGGCGCAGGTTGCGCGCCAGCGAACGGCCGATCTGCGCCACTTCCAGGCTGTGGGTCAGGCGCGTGCGGAACAGGTCGCCTTCGTGGTTGAGGAAGACCTGGGTCTTGTATTCGAGCCGGCGGAAGGCCGACGAGTGGATGATGCGGTCGCGGTCGCGCTGGAACTGGCTGCGCGAGGCGTGCGCCGGCTCCGCGTGCAGGCGGCCGACGCCGCCGGCCGACCGGGCCGCGTAGGGCGCGAGGAAATCGTCGGGGATCATGGGCGGGCCGCCCGCGTCAGGTGGCCGAGGCCACGCAAGCCGCCAGCGTCGCCAGCAGCGCCTGCTGCGGCGCGTGGGTGATGCTCGGGCTGCCCAGCGGTTTGAGCAAAATAAACTTGATGGCGCCGCCCTCGTTCTTCTTGTCCACTTCCATCAGTTCCAGCCAGCGCGCCGTGCCCAGGTCGGGCGCCACCACGGGCAGGCCGGCGGCGGCCACCAGCGCGCGCACGCGCTCGACGGTGGCGGCGTCAACCAGGCCCAGGCGCCGCGACAGGTCGGCCGCCATCACCATGCCGCAGCCGACCGCCTCGCCGTGCAGCCAGGCGCCGTAGCCCATGCCCGCTTCGATGGCGTGGCCGAAGGTGTGGCCGAAATTGAGGATGGCGCGCAGGCCGCCTTCGCGCTCGTCCTGGCGCACCACCTCGGCCTTGATTTCGCAGGAGCGCGCGATGGCGTAGGCCAGCGCGCCCTTGTCGCGGCCCATCAGCTTGCCGATGTTCGCTTCGATCCAGTCGAAGAAGGCGGCGTCGATGATGGCGCCGTGCTTGATGACTTCGGCCAGGCCGGCCGACAACTGGCGCGCCGGCAGCGTCGCCAGCGTCGAGGTGTCGGCGATGACGGCGCGCGGCTGGTAGAACGCGCCTATCATGTTCTTGCCGAGCGGGTGGTTGATGCCGGTCTTGCCGCCGACCGAGGAGTCGACCTGGGCCAGCAGCGTGGTGGGCACCTGCACGAAGGGCACGCCGCGCATATAGCTGGCGGCCGCGTAG
>NZ_JANXMI010000269.1 GCF_025354735.1 Rugamonas sp. | reverse complement strand
CGAGCAGCGGCACCTTGGCCCACTCGATCGTCACGCCGAGCCCGGCGCCGCGCGCCATTTCGAGGGCATGGCCGGCCAGGCCGAAGCCGGTGACGTCGGTGATCGCGTGCACGCTGTCCATGTCGGCGAGCGCCATGCCGGGCGTGTTGAGGCGGGTCGTCGTCTCGACGAGCTGCCGGTAGCCTGCGGCGTCGAGAGCGTTCTTCTTCAGCGCCGCCGATAGCACGCCGACGCCGATCGGCTTGCCGAGGATGAGCACATCGCCGGCCTTGGCGTCGGCGTTGCGCTTGACCTTGGACGGGTGCACGAGGCCCAGCACCACCAGGCCGTAGATCGGCTCGACCGAGTCGATGGTGTGGCCGCCGGCGATGGGGATGCCCGCTTCGGCGCATATCGATTCGCCGCCGCGGATGATCTGGCCTATGGTTTCCAGCGGCAGTTTGTTGATCGGCATGCCGACCAGGGCCAGCGCCATGATGGGCGTGCCGCCCATGGCGTAGACGTCGGAGATGGCGTTGGTGGCGGCGATGCGGCCGAAGTCGAACGGGTCGTCAACGATGGGCATGAAGAAATCGGTGGTGGCGATCAGCGCCTGTTCGTCATTGAGCTTGTAGACGGCGGCGTCGTCGGCGGTCTCGATGCCGACCATCAGTTCCTTCGGCACCGGGAAGCCGGTCGAATTTTTCAGGATCTCGGCCAGCACGCCGGGCGCGATTTTGCAGCCGCAGCCGCCGCCGTGCGAAAAGGAAGTCAGCTTGATGGTGTCGTTGCTCATATGGGTATCCATTCTGTCATGTGGTGCCGGTGGGGGCCGGGCGATGTAGCAGATTATCCACTAACTCCAGCAAAGCCGCTTGTTCGGCGGCCGGCGCGAACAGCGGCGCGCGCTCCGCGCACTGGGTCCGCAGCAGCGCCTCGAAGGCGGCGTCGGTCAGGGCGCGGTCGATCAGGCGCGCCAGCGCGGCCGCGTCGCCGGGCGGGAAGTAGCCGGCGTAGTCGGCGCCCAGCATGCCGCGATTGCCGCCGATGTCGCTGGCCAGCACCGCCACGCCGCTGGTGACGGCTTCGATGATGACGTTGGCGCCGCCCTCCATGTGCGACGTCAGCGCCATCAGGCGGCAGCGCTTGAGGCGCTGGCGCGTGGCCGCGTGGGGCAGGGCGCCCAGCCACCGGTAGCGCGGCGTGGCCGCTTGCGCGCCCAGCGCGGCGCTCCGCCATTGTTCGTCGAGCGCGCCGCCGATGTGCAGCAGGCGCGCCTGCGGCGCCGTCACCAGGGCGGCCGCGCGCATGAACGTCAGCGGATCTTTTTCGGCGCGCAGATGGCCGACCATGCAGACGTCGGCGTGGCGCCGCAACGCTGGCGGCGGCGCCTTCAGCGTGGCGGCCGACTGGAAAATCACGTGGGTCTTGGCGCGCAGCGGCGGCGCCAGTTCCGCCATGCCGTCCGCTTGCAGCAGCACCAGCGCGACCGCCTGCCGCAGCGAGGCCTGGGCGCTGGCGTCATCGTGGATGTCGCGATACAGGTCGGTGCCGGTCAACAGCAGCACGGTGGGCCGCTGCGGGAACGCGGCGCCGAAGGCCGCCAGCGACGGCGCCGAGCGCCGCGCGTGCAGCGCGATCAGCAGGTCGGGCGCGTCCGATGGCGCCGTGCGCCTGCTCGTGCGCGCATGCACATCGGCGTTCGCCTCCGCGTCCGCATTCGTGTCCGCCATCGGCCACTGCTGCGTCACCGTGACCCGGTAGCGGGCGCGCAGAAAATGCGCCCAGCGCTTGGCGCTCTGCCAGTTGCCATTGTTGGCCTTGGCCGACGCCGGGCTGACGATGCAGATGTGGGGAAGCTTCACTGTGGCCATCAAAATTCGCTACAATCGCGGTATGAGTTCAAACTACGCTTCCTTTCGTCATGCCCGGCCTATGCAACTGGCGCAAGCGCTACAGGATGCGCGCGATTATACGCTGGCCCTGTTCGAGCGCTACGCCGCCGCCGGCCTGGACGTGTCGTCGCGCGTGCCGCAGCTGCGCATCGTCAACCCGCCCTTGTGGGAACTGGGCCACACCGCCTGGTTCGCGGAATGGTTCATCCTGCGCGAAGCGGCATCGAGCCATCCGGCCGACGCGCTGTATCACTCGCTGCTCAGCCGCGGCGACGACTGGTTCGATTCCAACACGGTGCCGCACCGCAGCCGCTGGACGCTGGACCTGCCCAGCACCGGCGCGCTGAAAACCTACTGCCACGAAGTGCTGGACCGCGTGCTCGACAAGCTGTCGCGCGAACCGAACGACGACCTGGCGCTGTATCCCTACCGCCTGGCGCTGGCGCACGAAGACATGCACGGCGAAGCCTACCTCTACACCTTGCAGACCCTGGGCCTGGAAGCGCCGCCGCAGCTGACGCACGACGAGCAGGTGCTGTTCCGGCCGTCCGAGATCGCCTTCCCCGGCGGCCTGCTGGAACTGGGCAGCGCCGGCGACGGCTTCGTGTTCGACAACGAGCGCGGCGCCCATCCCCGTTACGTGGCGCCGTTCACCATCGATGCGGGTCTGGTCACGAACGCCCAGTATGCCGATTTCGTCGCCGACGGCGGCTACGACAACCGCCAGTTCTGGAGTCCCGCCGGCAGCGCGTGGCTGATGCGGCAGGAACGCTCGGCGCCGCGCTACTGGCAGCGCGACGGCGCCCAGTGGCGCACCGTGCGCTTCGGCCAGTTGCAGACCCTGGCCGGCGCCGAGCCGGTACGCCACATCAACCTGTACGAAGCGCAGGCCTACTGCGCCTGGGCCGGCCGCCGCCTGGCCACCGAGGCGGAGTGGGAATACGCGGCCCTGGCTGGCCATCCGGCGTTCCGCTGGGGTCAGTTGTGGGAGTGGACGGCGTCGCCGTTCGAGCCGTATCCGGGCTTCGTCGCGGACCGCTACCGCGAATATTCGGCGCCGTGGTTCACCACCCACCAGGTGCTGCGCGGCGCCTCGTTCGCCACGCCGTCGCGATTCGGCTCGGCCAAGTTCCGCAATTTCTTTCCGCCCGAACGCGACGACATCTTCGCCGGCCTGCGCACCTGCGCGTGGCCGCGCTGATTTTGCGCCGGTCCTGCCCTGACCCGGATTGATGAGAATAGGTCGTTTCCAATGAAAAGCGCACCGGGCTTGGGGCCAGATGCGCTTCGTTAAACTTGTGTTGCGGCATGATTAGCTGCGTTCGCGGGCCTTCTTCGGCTGTTCGCCGCGCGTCATCTCACGACGGACGGCGGCAACGGCACCGGTCAGCGGCGCGAAGTAGCGGCGCAGACTCAGCTTCAACATGCGAATGGCGTAGCCATCGGTATCGAGCTTGATGTTTGGAGGGCTCATGTCAGATGCCTTTCACATAATGCAGGCCGGAAGCCAGCAGAGAGACACAGAATAACACCAAATCGAAGATCAGCAAGCCGTGCGCGGTGAACTGCAGTGCTTCGACCGTGAAGGACGTGACGCCCAGCGTGGCGATCCAAGTCGACAGCAGGTCCAAGCCCACTGCCGCCCCAGCGATCACGAGGAAGAACAGGACGTTCAGCACAAGGTGGACGATCTGGTCGATGATCGTGGTCTTTTGCTTTGGCTCCGGCGGCGGTGTAGAGGAGGGCGTGCCAATGGCGGGCTTGCTCATGGGTTTCCTTGTGCTGGCTGAAATGAACTCCGTTGTCGACGGCGAAAAATTTATAAGCTGCCATGATAATGCATCTGCTATGCTTTTCGGCGGGGATTTTCTCGACCCGATAGCCGACTCCATATACTGAAAGCAGATTTATGAAACTGAAGCACCTCGCGCTCGCCGCCGCCGTGGCGGGCCTCTTAGCCGCCGCGCCGTCCCACGCCGATACCGCCGCCGCCGCCCCGCACGTGGTGGCGATCCGCGCCGGCAAGCTGGTCGACGTCGTCGCCGGCACCGTGTTGAAGGACCAGACCATCATCATCACCGGCGAGCGCATCACGTCGGTCGGCCCGACCGCGTCGGCCAAGGTGCCGGGCGGCGCCGAGGTGATAGACCTGTCGGCGCAGACCGTGCTGCCCGGCCTGATCGACATGCACACCCACCTGACGTCCGACCCTTACCTGAGCGGCTACAATTCGCTCGGCGTGTCCGACATCCGCGCCGCGCTGTACGGCGCGCGCTCGGCCCGCGTGACGCTAAACGCCGGCTTCACCACCGTGCGCAACGTCGGCGCCGACGGCTTCGGCGACGTCGCGCTGCGCGACGCCATCGACGACGGCGACATCCCCGGCCCGCGCATGCGCACCGCCGGCTACGCCATCGGCATCCAGGGCGGCCACTGCGACAACAACCTGCCGTCGGTCGACTTCCACTACACCAGCCCCGCCGTCGCGGACGGCCCGTGGGCGGCGCGCGCCAAGGTGCGCGAGATGGTCAAATACGGCGCCGACGTCATCAAGATCTGCGCCTCCGGCGGCGTGCTGTCGAAGGGCGATACGCCCGGCGCCCAGCAATACACGCTCGAGGAGATGCAGGCCATCGCTGCCGAGGCCCATAAACTCGGTCGCAAGGTGGCGGCCCACGCGCACGGCGCCAGCAGCATCCGCGACGCCATCCTGGCCGGCATCGACTCGATCGAGCACGCCAGCCTGATCGACGACGAGGGCATCAAGCTGGCGCGCGAGCATGGCACCTACCTGGTCATGGACATCTACGACGACGATTTCATCTTGCAGGAGGGCGCCAAGTTCGGCATGCTGCCCGAGTCGATCGTCAAGGAAAAGGCGCTCGGCCAGCTGCAGCGCGATAACTTCCGCAAGGCCCACGACGCCGGCGTGAAGATCGCCTTCGGCACCGACGCCGGCGTCTACCCGCACGGCGACAACGCCAAGCAGTTTTACTATATGGTCAAATACGGCATGACGTCGATGGAGGCGATCCAGGCCGCCACCGTCAGCGCCGCCGACCTGCTGGGATGGCAGGACAAGGTCGGCTCGATCACGGCCGGCAAATACGCCGACATCATCGCCGTCAAGGGCGACCCGGTCGCCAACGCCGCCGAACTGACCAAGGTGGACTTCGTGATGAAGGGCGGCGTCGTCGTGCGCCGCTAGGCCGCGCCAGGCCGTTTCGCGCCGCCGGTTGCGCCGGCGCTTGCCGCGCGCCGCGCGCTTGCCCGGCGGCCCGGCGACCCGCCCGATAAAATCTCCTTGTGCGCGCGCGCGCTTGGCGCTTATGCTAGGCGCCTCTGCAAACGGGCGGCACAAATAGGAGATAGGCGATGCGGTGCCTGGTGATTGAAGATGAGGTGGACACGTCGCGTTATATCTGCAAGGGCTTGCGCGAGGCCGGCTACACGGTCACCGCCTGCGCCGACGGCGAGCAGGGGCTGGACCTGGCCTGCGGCGCCGACTGGGACGTCATCGTCATGGACCGCATGCTGCCGGGCCGGGTCGACGGCCTGTCCATCGTCGAGAAGCTGCGCCGCAAGGACCGGCAGACGCCGGTCATCATCGTCAGCGCGCTGACGAGCATCGACGAGCGCGTGCTCGGCCTGCGCGGCGGCGCCGACGATTACGTCTCCAAGCCGTTCGCGTTTTCCGAGCTGCTGGCCCGCATCGAGGCGCTGCTGCGGCGCGCCGCGCCGGGCCAGGACGGCACCCAGTTGCAGGTGGCGGACCTGAGGCTGGACTTGCGGGCCATGCGCGTGACGCGCGACGGCCGCGTCATCGCGCTGCAACCGCGCGAATACCGGCTGCTCGAATACCTGATACGCCACGAAGGCCAGGTCGTCACCCGCACCATGCTGCTCGAGGCGGTGTGGGATTATCACTTCGACCCGCAGACCAATGTGATCGACGTCCAGATCAGCCGCCTGCGCACCAAGATCGACAAGGATTTCACGCCGATGCTGATCCACACGCTGCGCGGCGTCGGCTACCGGCTGTCGGCCAGCGCGCCGGACGCGGGCGGCTAGGCGGTGTTCAAGCTGCGCGGCTCCATCGCGGCCAAGCTGGTGCTGGGCTACGGCTTGCTCGGCACCGCGTCCATGGTCGCCGTGTCGGCCGTGTTCTATGTCGGCACCATCGGCGTGCTCGATCAAAATATCGACGGCAAGATCGTGGCGCTGTCGGACCGCCTGATCGAGCAGCACCAGTCGCTGTCGGGGCGCGACCTGGTGCGCGAAGTGAACCGCCAGCTGAGCGACGGCATCGACAGCGACCGCGAGATTTTCCTCGTCACCGGCGCCGATGGCCGGCGCCTGGCCGGCAACCTGACGTCGTGGCCCTCGCTGACCGGGGCCGGCGACAGCGACGCGCTGCTGACCCATGCCGTGGTGCGCGACGGCGCCGTGACGACGGCGCGCCTGTACCTGCGGGCCTTGAGCGACGGCGGCATGCTGGTGGTGGGGCGCGACCTGAGCGAGCAGGATGCCATCCGCAGCCTGGTGTGGCGCGCGCTGGGCACCGGCGCGGCCGTGTCGCTGCTGCTGACGATCTTGGGCGCGGCGCTGTTCCGCGCGCAGATCGCGCAGCGCCTGGGCGCGATCCGCCGCACCGCCGAATTGATCGAGGCCGGCGACATGAGCCGCCGCATTCCGGCCAGCGGCGACGATGAATTTGGCCTGCTCAACCGCGACATCAACCGCATGCTGGACCGCATCGAGCTGCTGATGGACGGCATACGCCACGTCTCGAACGCCATCGCGCACGATTTGCGCACGCCGCTCAGCCGCATACGCGGCAAGCTCGATGAGGCGCTGCGCCATCCGACGGTGGAGGAGTTGGGCGAGGCAGCGCACGAAGCCATCGGCCATATCGACGATTTGATCCGCCTGTTCGAGCGCCTGCTGCAAATCGCCGAAGCCGAATCGGGCGTGCGCGCGCAGCTGTTCGACAGCGTGGACTTGAACACCATCGCGCGCGACATGGCCGAGATGTACGACGCCAGCGCCGAAGCCTCGCAAGTGCGGTTGACGCTGGCGCTGGCGCCGGCCGCCCAGGTGCACGGCGACCGCAACCTGCTCGCCAGCGCCGTCGCCAGCCTGCTCGACAACGCGCTCAAATATGCGGGCGCCGGCGCCGCCATCGAGCTGAGCACGGCCAGCGCGCCGGGCACGGTGTCGATCGCCGTGCGCGACAACGGCCCCGGCATCCCGGCCGGGGAGCGCGGCAAGGTCACGCAGCGCTTCTACCGGCTCGACAAAAGCCGCAACATGCCCGGCAACGGCCTCGGCCTGTCCATCGTCAGCGCCACGGCGACGCTGCACGACGGCGTGCTGACGCTGGAGGACGGCGCGCCCGGGCTGATCGTGCGCATCACGCTGCCGGTCGGCGCCGACGCCGCGGCCGGTTGATGGCATAGTCGCGCGCCCGCAGCCGCGTCCCCGCGCCCGCCAACCTTTCCGATTTGTAATGTAAGCGCAATGTCGCGGCAAGGTTCGCTGTCTTACACTCCGTGCGCTGCCACCGTTTTGCAAGCCATCTTTTCGCGATCCCGGCTGTTTTCCGGGCGCCCGGTCCGATGGCGGCGCGATTTTCCAGACACTGTCGGCTGCCCGGCTCGACGAGGGCAAACTCCGGCTGCCCGAACCCCACTGCGTGCAAACTTGCAAAATTATCCAGAAGTTGGCGATGCGATATCGCCGCCAGATCGGCCCGACGACGGCAGCGCCCCCGGGGCGGCGCACCGGATGGCGCTGCCGGCCAGCCCACGGCGCCGGGCGTCGCGGCGGTTTTGGGGCGGGGCTCAACCCCTTGCCGATATCTCGGCTAAAATACGGGCAATTCCCGGCGTGCCGACTCCTTTCCAGCCAGTCATGGAGGATGGGGTGGTGCAGGCGCGGTCGGGCGTCAAGGGAGAGATCGCTGTCGGCATTTCCGGCCCAGGGCTGGATGTGACGACGCAAACGGGCGATCAAGTGGCATCCATCCTGAACGGCATCGCCGCGATCAAGGTCGGCGGCGGGCTAACCGACATCGATATCGTGAACGACCGTGGCCGCAACGCGCGCCTGGGCGTCGGCGTCGCCGCTATCAATACCGTAATCGAGACCGCGCCGGCCGGCGGCACCGTCGACACTGGTCACGAAGGTGGCGGGCGCTTCGATGTCGCGTTGCGCCGGCGGCAGCGTTTGCGCCCGCCGGCCGACCTGCTTGGACACACGCGCCGGACCCGGATTGGGATTACAGTCAAGACCGGCCCGGCGCGCAGAATAATTTTTTGAGGTTATAACATGCACGACTTAAGCGACATCGCCCATTGGCTCGAAAGCCATCAGACCCACCACGAATCGTCGGTCAACGAGACGCTGCCCGATCCGACTTTCATCACCGGTGGCGAGAGCGTCGTTTCGTTCAGCACCAATAATTATCTGGCGCTGGCCAACCATCCGCGCCTGGTGGCGGCGGCCAAGTCGGGCCTGGACCGCTACGGCGTCGGCAACTGCGAGTCGCGCCTGCTGGGCGGCGACCTGGAAGTGTACCGCGAGCTGGAACGCCGCCTCGGCGCGCTCAAGCACAAGAGCGACGCGGTGCTGTTCGTGACCGGCTACATGACCAATATCGGCGTGCTGTCGTCGCTGGTCAAGGCCGGCACGCTGGCGCGCCTGCACGGCTACCGCGCCAAGAAGCGTCACAAGTACGCTTATTATTCGGACGAATATAACCACATCAGTATCCGCGAAGGCATACAGATGTCGGGCGCCGAGCGCCATAACTATCGCCATTGCGACATGAACCACCTGGAGTCGCTGCTCAAGGCGGCCGACGGCACCACGCCCATCATCGTCAGCGACGGTGTGTTCAGCATGGAAGGCACGATCGCGCCGCTGCCCGACCTGGTGGCGTTGGCCGAAAAATTCGGCGCCATTTTGTACATCGACGACGCGCACGCCACCGGCATCCTCGGCGAGCATGGCGGCGGCACGTCGGAACACTTCAATTGCTACAGTCCGAACATCATGCAGATGGGGACGCTGAGCAAGGCGCTCGGTTCCATCGGCGGCTTCGTCGCCGTCGACCGCGAGATCGCCGACGTGATCCGCCTGACCAGTTCCGCCTACGGCTTCACCTGCCCGCCGCCGCCGGACCAGGCGGCGGCCCTGATCGCGGCGCTCGACCTGCTGGTCGAGGAACCGGAACGGCGCCAGCGCCTGTGGGACAACCAGCGCTACTTCATCGAGAAGATGCAGCCGCTCGGTTATCAGATCATTTCGACGGCCACGCCTATCGTGCCGGTGCTGATCGGCGACGCCGAACAGTGCCGCCTGCACGCGCGGGAGCTGCGCAAGGAAGGCGTGCACGTCGACGCGGTCCAGTTCCCGGCCGCGCCGCTGGGCCAGGCCCGCTTGCGCTTTATGATGAACGCCGGCCATACCCATGCGCAGATCGACCACGTGGTCAGCGTGATGGGACGTCTGGCCGGCCGCATCTAAAGACCGCGGCGACAAACAAAAACGGCGTTGCGGAAAAATCCGCAACGCCGTTTTTTTATGCCGTTTTCATGGCCTCAACGCCGGATATCACCAGTCGTCGCTGCCGCCACCGCCACCGCCGCCACCGCCGCTGTTGTCGTCCCACGACGAGCTGTCGTTGGCGCCGAAGTCGTTGCCGCCCATGTCGTCGTTGGCCAGGCGGTCATCGCGCACCGGAGGCGGCGGCTCGTAGCCGGGCTGGTAGCCGCCGCGATCGCGGTCGCCATCGGTGAAGTGGTGCATCAGCGCCTCGCCGGCGACGATGCCGGCGCCGACCGCCGCGCCGGTCGCCAGACCGCCGACGATGCCCGAACCGATGCCGCCGCCCTGCATAGGCTGGCCGTAGCCGGGCGCGTAGCCGCCCTGCATGGGCTGGCCGGGGCCGTAGCCGGCGCCACCGCCGCCCATGCCGGTTGGACCATAGGCCACCGTGGTCGGATTGCGGCGCGCCATGAAGCGCGACACGACCACGATGAACGCCACCAGCAGCAGCACCAGGATGACGATGCCGCCCATGCCGCTACCGTGCGACGGCGCCGGCTGCGTGTAGACCGTGGCCGGGCGCGGCGCGTAGGCGCTGCGGGTTTGCGCCGGCGTGGCGTGGAAGCTGGCGATCAGCTGGCGAAGGTTGGCGACGGCGCCGGCTTTTTCGCCGGGTAGTCCGGGCGCCAGCTTGTCGGCCGTGTTCAGTTCCGCTTCGGCGGCCGAGATCTTGCCTTGCTTGGCCAGCAGTTCAGCTTCGACGAAGTGCGCCTTGCTGCTGTTGGGATGGTCGCGCAGCACCTGGTCCATCATCGCTTGCGCTTCGGTGAATTTGCCCGCTTCGGCCGCCAGATAGACATCGTGCATGGATGGATCGGCGCCTGCCGCGAAGACGGGGGCGGCCAGGGTCATCGCGGTAGCCAGCAACGTGGCTCGGATGAGGGATGTTGAAATCATGGTCTATCTCCTGTGAAAGGTACTCGTTACGTGGGGCAGTGTAAATGAAATCACAAGGCGTGAGCGCGCAATTTAACCAGGCCTTAATTTAGTCACCCCCTCGGCGGCGCCATGATGCGAAGGCCGCCGCCATTGAAAAAGGGGCCGCGGCCCCTTGATGTTGCGCCAGCCTGCTGCCAGGCTGGAAATCAGACGTGAATCAAGCGCGCTTGCGGCGGCGCGCCATGAAGCCGACCAGGGCCAGTCCGGCCGCCATCATGCCGTACTGTTCCGGCTCCGGCACGGCGCCGGCGATGCCGACGTTGAAGCCATAATAGTTTTCGGCCTGCGGATTGGTCCACGACAGGCTGGTGTAAGTGCCCAGGAATTGCACGGTGCCGTTGCCTTCCGTGCCAAAGACGGTGTTGCCGCTGACCGTGATCGGGCTGCCGTTATATTCGGCGCTGGGGCCGCCGCTGACGAACAGCGGCGTGGCGTTGCTGAACACGAAACTGGCCGTCGAACCGCCTTGACCCAGGCTCCAGATGGCCATCACCGGATTGATGACCGCCGTCGAAAACGTGATGGTGTTGACGGTGTTGTCGCCGCCTATCAGCTTGATCATGCCGTTGGCGCTGGTCGGCGCATTGGCGACGATGGTGCCGTCGGCGAAGGTGGTGGCGGGCGTATAGCTCGGATACATGCCGGCCAGGCCGTCGTTGGCGCCGGTGTAGCTCACCGTCACCGGGCCGATGGTGCCGGCGGCGGTCGTTTGCCAGGTGTTCCAATCGATGGTGGCGGCGTGGGCGGCGCCGGTGCAGGCCAGGGCGAGGGCGAATGCGAGAGCTTTTGAGCGCATGGAAATCTCCTTTTATTGTTGGAAGTCGGTATTAGTTAGCATAGCCCGGCAGTGGGCGAAGTCAATCATTATAAATGCATTATCGTCAAGTTACGTTGTTTTTTGGAAATTTATGTTGCGCGGCGCGGACAGGCGGTCGCGCGCGCGGCGGCCACGGCGCGGCGGCCATCGCGGCCTTCGATTCTGGACTTATAATCTTGCTGACTTCTTCACATTGAAAGAACCACATGACCGCCCGACTGCTCTGCGCCACGCCGCTGCCGCCCGCCATCGCCGAACGCGCGCGCGCCGAATTCGACGCCATCACCTCGCAAGACCACCAGCCCACCGTGGCCGAGGCCATCGCCGCGCTGCGGGCCGAAGCCGGCTTGCAGGCGATGCTCATTTCCAGCCGCATCCGGCTCGACGCCGCCGCCGTCGCCGCGCTGCCGGCGCAGCTCAAGCTGATCGCCTGTTACAGCGTCGGTTATGAACACGTCGACGTCGCCGCCGCCAAGGCGCGCGGCATCGTCGTCACCAACACGCCGGACGTGGTCAGCGACGCCACCGCCGACATGGCGCTGCTGCTGATGCTGGGCGCTTGCCGGCGCGCGCGCGACTACGCGGCCATCATGGAGCGGGGCTGGCGCCAGCGCTACGGCCTCGGCGACATGCTGGGCCTGGACTTCAGCGGCAAGACGCTGGGCATCATCGGCATGGGCCGCATCGGCCAGGCGGTGGCGCGGCGCGCGCGCGGCTTCGGCGTGAAGGTGCTGTATCACAACCGCCGCCGGCTGGCGCCGGAGCTCGAACAGGGCGCCACCTATTTCGACGACGTGCGCGCCATGCTGCCGCACTGCCAGATCCTGTCGCTGCACGCGCCGGGCGAGCGCGCGCTCGACGGCTATGTCGACGCGGCGATGATGGCGCTGCTGCCGCGCGGCGCGGTGCTGGTCAACACCTCGCGCGGCTTGCTGGTGAACGAGGACGACTTGATCGCCGCGCTGCAAAGCGGCCAGCTGGCCGCCGCCGGACTCGATGTGTTCCGCGCCGAGCCGGAGTACGACCTGCGCCTGCGCGAGCTGCCGAATATCTTCATGATGCCGCACATGGGCACCGCCACCGTCGAGACGCGCGACGCCATGGGCCACCGCGCGCTCGACAACGTGGCCGCCGTGCTGGCCGGCGCGGCGCCGCGCGACGCCGTGTAATCAGGCGGCGCCGCTGCCATCGTCTTTCCTGTCCAGGCGCGCCCGCGTCACGGCGGCGACGTCGCGCAGCCACGGGCGCGCCTGCCAGTGGGTCCGCTGGAAGGCCTCGATTTCCGGCGTCAGCGCCAGCGTGGCGCCTATCATGTCCAGCCCTTCGAGGAACATGCGCCGGTGCCGTTCCGACAGCGCGAACGGCAGCTCCACGCGGTGGCTGCGCACCACCATGCGTTCGACGTCGATGGTGACCGCGGCCGTCGCCGGATCGGCCACGTCGGCCAGGATGCGGGCGATGTCGGCCGCGTCCAGCATGACCAGCAGCAGCCGGTTGTTCATCGCGTTGCTGTAAAAGATTTCGCCGAAACTGGGCGCGATCACGGCCTCGATGCCGAATTGCTGCAAGCCCCAGACGGCGTGCTCGCGGCTCGACCCGCAGCCGAAATTGCTGCCGCCGACGAGTATCGTGGCGCCCTGGTAGCCCGGCCGGTTCAAGACGAAATCGGCGCGCGGGCGGTGATCGGCGTCGAAGCGCAAATCGTACAACAAGCCTTGCGCCAGGCCGGCCTTGTCGATGCCGCGCAAGAATTGCTTGGGCATGATCTGGTCGGTGTCGAGGTTGGGCGTCGGCAGCGGCGCGGCGATGCCTTCGATCAGTTTAGCGTCAGACATGGGCGGCCTCCAGTTGGCGGACGTCGGTGATATGGCCGGTGATCGCGGCGGCGGCGGCCATCGCGGGACTCATCAAATGGGTGATGCCACCGCGGCCCTGGCGGCCCTCGAAATTGCGGTTGGTGGTCGAGGCGCAGCGCTCGCCCGGCGCCAGCACGTCGTCATTCATCGCCAGGCACATCGAGCAGCCGGGCTGGCGCCATTCGAAGCCGCTGGCCATCAGCGCGTCGGCGATGCCTTCTTCCTCGGCCTGGCGGCGCACGGCGCCCGAACCCGGCACCACCATCGCGCGCACGCCCGGCGCGACCTGGCGTCCCTTGACGATGGCCGCCACCACGCGCAGATCCTCGATGCGGGCGTTGGTGCAGGAGCCGATGAACACGCGGTCGATGGCCAGGCCCTCCATCGTCATGTCGGCGCGCAGGCCGGTGTAGCTCAGCGCCTGCTCGGCGGCGGCGCGGGCGCTGGCGTCGGCCGCGTCGTGCGGCGCCGGGATGGTGGCGGTCACCGGTATCGCCTGATCGGGACTGGTGCCCCAGCTGACGTAGGGTGCGACGAGGGCGGCGTCGAAGCGGTGCTCGGCGTCGAAGCGGGCGTCGGCGTCGCTGCGCAGCGCGGCCCAGTCCATCAGCGCGGTGTCGGCGTGGGCGCCGTCGGCGATGTCGGGCGCGCGTTCGAGCACGTAGCGGATCGCCTTGTCGTCGGGCGCGATCAGGGCGCCGCGCGCGCCCGCTTCGACCGCCATATTACATAAGGTCATCCGCGCCTCGACCGACAGCGCGTCGATCGCGCCGCCCTGGAATTCGACGGCATAGCCGCGCGCGCCCTGCGCGCCGATGCGGGCGATGATGTGCATGATGAGGTCTTTCGCGGTCGAACCGGCGGCCAGCACGCCGTCGACGCGGATGCGCATGTCCTGCGCCAGCCGGTAGACCAGCGTTTGCGTCGCCAGCACGTGCTCCACTTCCGAGGTGCCGATGCCGAAACCGAGCGCGCCCAAGGCGCCGTAAGTGGTCGTGTGGCTGTCGCCGCACAGCACCACCATGCCGGGCCGTATCATGCCCAGTTCCGGCGCGATCACGTGTTCTATGCCTTGCAGCGCGTCGTTGGTATCGAACAGCATGATGCCGTATTCGACGCAGTTGCGCGCCAGGTTGGTGGCCTGCAAAGCCGACGGCGCATCCTCGATGATGCGCAAGCGCACCGGATGCGTGGGGATGATGTGGTCGACCACCGCCATCTGCTGGCCGGGCACGGCGACCGCGCGCCGCGCCGCCTTCAGGCCGGCGAAGGCCTGCGGGCTGGTGTACTCGTTCATGATGTGCAGGTCCGCGTACAGCAGCACGTTTTGCGCGTCGAGCCGCGTCACCGTGTGCGACGCGACCAGTTTTTGATACAGGGTGTGGGACATGGCTACTCCGTGATGTCGTCTTGGGAGGAAGTGTAGTTGATGCGCTTTGAATTCAGAATACAATCTGGCTTCATCCATTCATTAATTAAATTTACTAATGAGTCTTCACCAATGAGCCGCGTATCGGACCTCGAATTTTTCGTTCAACTCGTCAAGCACGGATCGCTGGCGGCGCTGGCGCGCGAGCAGGGCGTGACGCCGCCGGCCATTTCGACCCGCCTGGCGCAGATGGAAAAGCGGCTCGGCGTGCGGCTGCTGAACCGCACCACGCGCCGCCTCAGCGTGACCCATGAAGGCGAGGTGTATCTGGCCACGGGCGGGCGCCTGCTGGCCGAACTGGAGGAGCTCGAACAAATCGTCTCCAGCAGCCGCGGCGTGCCCAAGGGCCTGTTGAAGGTGAACGCCACCTTCGGCTTCGGACGGCGCCACATCGGGCCGGCCATCGTGCAGTTCGCGCGGCGCTATCCGGCCGTGCAATTGCAGCTGGAACTGACGGACCGCTCGATCAACCTGGCCGACAAGGCCTTCGACATCGGCATCTGGTTCGGCCCCGTGCCCGATTCGCGCATGGTGGCGCGCAAGATCGCGGGCAACCGCCGCTTCCTGTGCGCCGCGCCGAAATATCTGGCGGCGGCCGGCACGCCGCGCACGCCGCGCGATTTGCAGACGCACCAGTGCATCGTGCTGTGCGAAAGCGACGCCGCCTACAACACGTGGGCGCTGACGAACGGCGCCAAGCAGGAATCGGTGAAGATACGCGGCGGCCTCAGTACCAACGACGGCGAAACCGGCGTGCTGTGGGCGCTGGAGGGGCTGGGCATCCTGATGCGCTCGGAATGGGACGTGCACGCGCACCTCGATACGGGCGCGCTGGTCGCGGTCTTGCCGGACTGGGTGCTGCCGGCGGCGGACGTGTACGCGGTCTATCCCCAGCGCGCCCATTTGTCGGCCAAGGTCAGTGTGTTCATCGATTTTTTGACGGAGTGGTTTGCGGGGCAATGAGTTTCGCCGGCGGCCGGCGGTGAGTGAAATAGCTTGGACTGGTCATCAGGAGTGGCAGCGCACGCAATCGAAAATGCTATTATTGCCAGATTAATATTGTCTTGAGAAAGATGGGCGCTCCATGAAGATCAAATATATTTTCAGTCATGTGCTTTACTTCGCTACGTTAAGGGCACCTCTAGAAACCTATCCTGCCGTTCGCAGGTTCGGTAAAATTCTGGCATCAGCCCGCGACCAATGAATACCACAATGATGAAGCCCCGGATCAGCCTGTTTGCCGAACATGAACGCGAAGACCGTCGTACCA
>NZ_JANXMI010000267.1 GCF_025354735.1 Rugamonas sp. | reverse complement strand
TACTGGTCGCGTCCTGAGTTGCGCTTCTACGTCACCTACGGCAAGTGGAATGGCGCGGCGACCCCGCTGGTCAACGCCAGCAACAACTCCGGCGCCGTCTACGGCAATGGAACGAGCGGCACTTCCGCCGGCCTGCAACTGGAAGCCTGGTGGTAAATTGATGCCAGCGCGGCGCCCGTCCCACCGGACCGGCGCCGCGCTTGCGATGACGCCGGGAAGTCAGTCCGGCGCATCAAAGCGGCGCTCACAGAGCGCTTGCTGAGTGAGACCCAACCATATCGAAACTGGAGACTCAAACATGAAATTGAAATTTCTGAATGCAGCACTGATCGTATCCGGCCTGATCGCTGCCGTGCCTGCCGTGCAAGCCGCACCGCAAGTCGAAGTGCTGCACTACTGGACCTCGGGCGGCGAAGCCAAGTCCATCGCCGAACTGAAAAAAATGATGGAAGCGAAGGGCGTGGTCTGGAAAGACTTCGCCGTCGCTGGTGGCGCTGGCGAAAACGCCACCACCGCGCTGAAAGCGCGCGTCATCGCCGGTTCGCCTCCGACGGCCGCCCAGATCAAGGGTCCGTCGATCCAGGAATGGGGCGCTGAAGGCGTGCTGGCCAACATCGACGCCGCCGCCACCGAAGGCAAGTGGGACACCCTGCTACAACCGGTGGTGTCGAACGTGATGAAGTACAAAGGCCATTACGTCGCCGTGCCGGTCAATGTCCACCGCGTCAACTGGCTGTGGATCAACCCTGAAGTGCTGAGCAAAGCCGGCGCCAAGGTGCCGACCAACTTCGCCGAATTCTTCGACGCCGCCGACAAGATCAAAAAAGCCGGCCTGATCGCCGTTGCCCACGGTGGCCAGCCTTGGCAGGACACCACCGTGTTCGAGTCCGTGGTGCTGGGCGTCGGCGGCGCCAAGTTCTACGACAAAGCCCTGGTGAAACTGGACCCGGCTTCGCTGACCAGCCCGACCATGATCAAGTCCTTTGAAACGCTGGCCAAGATCAAGACCTACATCGACAAGGATTCGGCCGGCCGCGACTGGAACCTGGCGACCGCCATGGTCATCAACGGCAAGGCCGGCATGCAGTTCATGGGCGACTGGGCCAAGGGCGAATTCACCGCCGCCGGCAAAGTAGCGGGCAAGGATTTCCTGTGCGTGCCTGCACCGGACACCGAGAAATCGTTCACGTTCAATATCGATTCGCTGGCCATGTTCAAGGTCAAGAATCCTGAAGAACAAAAAGCCCAGCTGACCCTGGCGACGGCCGTGATGAGCCCCGAGTTCCAGGAAGTGTTCAACCTGAACAAGGGTTCCATCCCGGTCCGCGCCGGCATCTCACGCGCCAAGTTCGATTCCTGCGCCACCCGTTCGATGGACGATTTCGCCGCCTCCGGCAAAGCCGGTGCGCTGGAGCCGTCGCTGGCCCACGGCATGGCGGTCGATTCGGCTAAAGCCGGCGCCATCCAGGACGTGATCGCCAAGTTCATGAACTCGACGATGACGCCGCAGGCGGCCGTGGACGCGCTGGCCAAGGCAGCAAAAACCAAGTAATCGCAGTCCTGGCAGCACCCGGTATCACCCTGGCGGCGCGGTTACTCGCGCCGCCTTATTTTATGCGTCGGACCATGTTATAAATGATGCAGCAAATGCGCGCCCGCCGCGGCTCCGGCCCAGGCGGCGCGCGCACCGGAGGACAGCGACCGCCGGCGGCGCGAATGCGCACGCGGCGTTATAATTCCTGTCCTCTCGTTTTGGAGAATTGCATGTCAGCCACACCCGTTTCCCCGCCTGCGCCGGGCGCCGTCAAGGCCCCGCGCATTCCGGTCCAAAGCAGCCGCCTGGCCGCGCTGGCCGATGTCTGGCTGCCGCGCCTGGTGCTCTCGCCCACCGTGATCGCCTCCCTGATTTTCGTCTACGGCTTCATCTTCCTGACCGCCTATCTGTCGCTGACCGATTCGCACATGATGCCGAACTTTGAATACACCGGCTTCGGCCAGTACACCGAGCTGTTCGGCATCGACCGCTGGTGGGTCGCCGCCGCCAACCTCGGCATCTTCGGCGGCCTGTTCATCGTGTTCTGCCTGGCCATCGGCCTGACCATGGCCATTTTGCTGGACCAGCAAATCCGCCAGGAGGGCGCGCTGCGCGCCATCTACCTGTATCCGATGGCGCTGTCGTTCATCGTCACGGGCGCGGCCTGGAAGTGGATCTTGAACCCGGGCCTGGGCCTGGAAAAGATGATGCACGACTGGGGCTACAGCAATTTCAGCTTCGACTGGCTGGTCAATTCCGACATGTCGATCTACACCGTGGTCATCGCCGGTGTGTGGCAGTCGTCGGGTTTCGTGATGGCCCTGTTCCTGGCCGGCTTGCGCGGCGTCGACGACGCCATCATCAAGGCCGCCATGGTCGATGGCGCCAGCCTGCCGATGATATACCGCCGCATCGTGATCCCCTCGCTGCGTCCGGTCTTTTTCAGCGTGCTGCTGGTGCTGGCCCACATCGCCATCAAGAGTTTCGACTTGGTGATGGCGCTGACGGCGGGCGGCCCCGGCACCTCCTCGGACGTGCCGGCGATCTTTATGTACCAGTTTTCCTTCACCCGCGGCCAGCTCGGCCTCGGCGCGGCCTCGGCCATGATGATGCTGGCCACCGTGCTGGCGGTGCTGGTGCCGCTGATGTATATGGAAACGAAAGGAGCGCGCAATGGACGCTAACATCAACGCCAAGAACACCGGCCTGAGCGCCGGCCGCTTCGCCATCTACGCGCTGCTGGTGCTGGTGGCCCTGTACTACCTGGCGCCGCTGTACGTGATGCTGACGACGTCGGTCAAGACGCTGGACCAGATCCGCGAGGGCAATCTGCTGGACTTCCCCACCCACCCGACGATGGCGGCCTGGGGCAAGGCCTGGAGCACGGCCTGCACCGGCGTGACCTGCGGCGGCCTGCAACCGTACTTCTGGAACTCGGTGCGCATGGTGGTGCCGGCGGTGCTCATTTCCAGCTTCATCGGTTCGCTCAACGGCTACGTGCTGGCGCACTGGCGCTTCCGCGGTTCGACCGTGCTGTTCACGGCCATGATGGTGGGCTGCTTCATTCCCTTCCAGGTGGTGATCCTGCCGATGGCGCGCCTGCTGGGCCTGGCCGGCCTGTCGAACACGACGACCGGCCTGGTGTGCGTGCACATCGTCTACGGCATCGCGTTCACCACCCTGTTCTTCCGCAACTACTACGTGTCGGTGCCGGAAGAGCTGGTCAACGCGGCGCGCATCGACGGCGCCGGCTTCTTCACCATCTACCGCCGCATCATCTTCCCGCTGTCGCTGCCCATCTTCATGGTCTGCTTCATCTGGCAGTTCACCCAGATCTGGAACGACTTCCTGTTCGGCGTGGTGTTCGGCGGTTCGGACGCGCAACCGGTGACGGTGGCGCTGAACAACCTGGTCAACACCTCGACCGGCGTGACCGAGTACAACGTCAACATGGCGGCCGCCATCATCGCCGCGCTGCCGACCCTGGTGCTCTACATGGTCGCCGGCAAATACTTCGTGCGCGGCCTGACGGCCGGCGCAGTCAAGGGCTAAAACACATCGGCGCCGGCCTGATGCCGGCGCCCTACTGGAGTAACACTGTATGGCAAGCTTAACGATTCGCAATGTGCGCAAGGTCTACCCGAACGGCGCCGAAATTTTAAAAGGCATCAACCTCGACATCGAGGACGGCCAGTTCATCATCCTCGTCGGCGGCTCCGGTTGCGGCAAGTCCACGCTGCTGAACATGATCGCCGGCCTGGAAACCATCTCCGAGGGCGAGATCATGATCGGCGACCGCGTCGTCAACGACATTCCGCCCAAGTCGCGCGACATCGCCATGGTGTTCCAGTCCTACGCGCTGTACCCGACCATGACGGTGCGCGAAAACATTTCCTTCGGCCTCGGCATCCGCAAGGTGCCGAAGGACGAGCAAAAGAAGATCGTCGACCGCGTCGCCGAGACGCTGCAAATGACCCACCTGCTCGACCGCAAGCCGGCCATGCTGTCGGGCGGCCAGCGCCAGCGCGTGGCCATGGGCCGCGCCATCGCGCGCGACCCGTCGCTGTTCCTGTTCGATGAACCGCTGTCGAACCTGGACGCCAAGCTGCGCGTGGAAGTGCGCGCCGAAATCAAGCTGCTGCACCAGCGCCTGGGCGCCACCATCGTCTACGTCACCCACGACCAGATCGAGGCCATGACGCTGGGCGACCGCATCGCCGTCATGCGCGACGGCATCGTGCAACAGTACGGCAGCCCGCAGGACATTTACGACCGTCCCGACAATCTGTACGTGGCCGGCTTCATCGGTTCGCCGTCGATGAATTTCCTGCGCGGCAAACTGGTGCAGGACGGCGAGTGCGTCGCCTTCGCGCTCGAGCACAAGGGCAAGGTCACGATGCTGCCGGTGCCGAACGACATCGGCGTCCAGCCGCGCCACCTGAACCAGGAAGTCATCCTCGGCATCCGTCCCGAACACGTGACCGACGCCGACAGCGCCCAGCGCGCAGTGACGCCGGAAGGCTACCATCCGACGCCGGTCGATTGCAGCATCGAGATGACGGAGCCGACCGGTCCCGACACGCTGGTCTTCGCCTGGCTCAACGGCGTGCGCGCCACCTGCCGCACGCACCCGCGCGCCGGCGCCGTGGCCGGCCAGCCGATCAAGCTGGCGTTCGACCTGTCGAAGGCCGTGTTCTTCGATCCGGCCACCGAGCGCCGCATCGACCTCAGCGCGCCCGCCGCCTAACACCGTCACACGGCGGGGCACCATGCTTTGCGCCCCGCCCGCCCCTTGCCGTTCCCCCTCCCGCCATCGCCCGATGGCGGGTCATCCTCCCCCAGCGCCGCCGCGTCTCCCCACGGGACCGCATGGCCGACCGCAGCACCCCGCCTTACCCCGTCCCTGCCGATGGCGCCCTGCCAGTTCTTCCCGCCCCACCACGTCTGGCGTCCAGAGGCCGGATCCCGCACCGCATCCACCACCAATGAAGCTGGCGTTAGTCCGGCACATGGAGACACACAATGAAACTGAACGATATCAAGATAGGCTACCGCCTGATGCTGGGCTTCGGCCTGATGCTGATCCTGATGGCCGGCATCACGGCCATCGCCGCGCTGTCGTCGCAGGCCACGCGCGCCCACCTGACGCATAGCGTCGACAACATCAACGCCAAGTCGGCGCTGGTGGCGGCGATGCGGCAAAACCTGTTCCGCCAGGGTCTGGCCGCGCGCAACATCGGCGCCATCACCGACCTCAATCTGATGCAGGCCGAGATGGCCAAGATCGGCGTCGAGCAGCAGCGCTACCGCGACAACGAGGCCAGGCTGACGGCCATCGCGCTCAGCGCCGAGGAGCTGGCCCTCGTCGCCGACATGCGCGGCTACGAGAAAGACAGCCTGCCCTTCATCAAGGAGGCCCAGGATTACGTGACCGGCTTCAACGCCGGCCAAGCCCTGAAGGTGCTGACGACGCAGGTGGCGCCCCTGCAAGATAAATGGCTGGGCGCGATCGACCGCATGGTCGGCTTGCAGAACAAGGACTTGCAGGACAGCCTGCTGCGATTTCGCGACGAGGGCTTGCGCGCGACCGGCGTCATGGTCTCGATCTGCGCCGTGGCGATGACGCTGGCGCTGGGCGTGGCCTGGCGCTTGAGCCGCAGCATCACGCAGCCGCTGCACCGCGCGCTGGACCTGGCGCGGCGCGTGTCGGCCGGCGACCTGAGCGAGAACGTGGCCTCGCCCGGCAAGGATGAAACGGGCCAGTTGCTGGCCGCGCTGCACGACATGACGGACAGTTTGATACGCACCGTCGGCGCCGTGCGCGGCAGCACCGCCATCATCACCGTGGCCTCGCGCGAGATCGCCGCCGGCAACGCCGACCTGTCGTCGCGCACCGAGTCCCAGGCCAGCGCGCTGGAACAGACGGCCGGCTCGATGGAGCAGCTGACCGAGACCGTGCGCCAGAACGCCGAGCACGCGCGCCAGGCCAACGGGCTGGCGATGTCGGCGTCGGCGGTGGCGGCGCAGGGCGGGCAGATCGTCAGCGACGTGGTCGGGACCATGGGCTCGATCAAGGCCAGCTCGTACAAGATCGTCGACATCATCGGCGTCATCGACGGCATCGCCTTCCAGACCAATATCCTGGCGCTGAACGCGGCGGTGGAGGCGGCGCGCGCCGGCGAGCAGGGGCGCGGCTTTGCCGTGGTCGCGTCCGAGGTGCGCAACCTGGCGCAGCGCTCGGCCGCCGCCGCCCGCGAAATCAAGGCGCTGATCGGCGACTCGGTCGACAAGGTCGACGCCGGCGGCAAGCTGGTCGACGCGGCCGGACTGACCATGGGGCAGATCGTGTCGTCGGTACAGCAGGTGGCCGACTACATGCGCGACATCACGGCCGCCACGCACGAACAGAGCGTGGGCATCGAGGAAGTCAACCAGGCCATCGGCCAGATGGATGAAATGACGCAGCAGAACGCGGCCCTGGTCGAACAAGCGGCGGCGGCGGCCGAGAGCATGCAGCAGCAGGCGCAGGTGCTGGCCGACGCGGTCAGCATCTTCAAGCTGGGCGATGGCGATGGCGATGGCGATGGTGCCGGTGCCGGTGCAGGCGCAGGCGATGGTGCCGGTGCAGGCGCAGGTGCCAACGCGGGCTCCGGCGCGGGTTCCAGAGCGGGCGCCGGCATCATCGCCGGCGTGGGCCGCTCGCGTGCGCGGCCAGCGCCGGCAGCCGCACGGCGACAGCTGCTGACTTAATCCTGCCGACTTAATCCTGCTGACTTAATCGGGCAGGAAGCCGTGGTCCATGACTTGTGTGATGGTCCACGGCAGTAGCGCCGGTAGCTCCTCACGATTCGTTTCCCCCAGCGTCCTGACGACCGCATCCCTGAACACCTCCGCCAGCCAATCCTGATCTTGCAACAACGGTTTCAGGCCGGGCGTTTTTTTCACAACATATTCAATGGCGCGGCGCTGCTCGCCGATGGTGCGACGCCAGCTGGCGTCTCGCCGCGCCGGCTGACATTTCCACTTCATCAAATGAGACAGCAACACGCTCAGCCGATGTCGCAACTCCCTCCTTTCGCTGCCGCCCACGTCTTCGATCTCCTCGATGATGTGCTCCACATCGATTTTTGAAAATTGGCCCGCGCGCAGCAGCGCGACCTGCTCATCAACCCAGGCGATCACGTCGGTGTCATATAGCGTGGTCATGGTGCGACTCATAGTGCTCACTCCCGCCGCCGGAACGGAATACGGCCGCTCAATGTTAGAGATCGCCGCGCCGGAAAAGTTCACGCGCGGCGACACAACATGCTCGATATGGCAACCATTCGCGCCGCGCGCGCGCAGCGATGCGGCGCCACAACAACAATCCGGCCCCGCGCGCGCCGAATCGCGCGCCGTCAGCCAACCGTGCGGCGCTTCCCGCATTTCGATGTTATGATTCCAAAAGCAATAAAAATTTCCGCAGCCCAATTTTCCGCTTCGGCAGTTCCTGACGTGCCCCACTCCCGCATCCCGTACGCCATCCGTACGCACCACGCCCGCGCCAGCGCGCGGGCGACCTTCCGGAGTTGACGATGCACGCTGCCCTGCCCCACAACGAATCGGACCGTCTGGCCGCGCTGCGCGCGCTGTGCCAGCTCGACACCCCGCCCGATCCCGAATTCGACCTCATCACCGAACTGGCCGCCAAGACCTTCAACGCGCCGCTGGCCGCGATCTCGCTGATCGACGCCGACCGCCAATGGTTCAAGTCGCGGGTCGGCATCGCCGTCAGCGAAACGCCGCGCGACGTCGCCTTCTGCGCCCACGCCATCCACATCGCCGAGCCGACCGTGGTGCTCGACGCCCGCACCGACGGCCGCTTCGCCGACAATCCGCTCGTCACCGGCGCGCCGCACATCCGCTTCTACGTCGGCGTCCCGCTGCGCAATCCGGCCGGCCTCGGACTGGGCACGCTGTGCATCATCGGCACCGAACCGCGCGCCGCGTTCACCGACGCCGAAGCGGCCGTGCTGCAATACCTGAGCGCGCTGGTGATGGCGCGGCTCGACACGCTGCGCACCATCGGCTACGTCGATTCGCTGACGCTGCTGCCCAACCGCACCCGTTTCGTGCAGGATTTGCAGGCCTGGATGGTGGACGCCGCCGCGCCGCCCGAGCAGCGCGC
Organism: Rugamonas sp.; assembly: GCF_025354735.1. Lineage (GTDB taxonomy): Bacteria > Pseudomonadota > Gammaproteobacteria > Burkholderiales > Burkholderiaceae_D > Rugamonas. The sequence continues at coordinate 1,507 of NZ_JANXMI010000267.1, read as the reverse complement.
GGCCGTCGCCATCGACATTTGCGAGGCCGATTATTTCCATAGCATGGAGCGCGCCCTCGGCTGCGACTATGCCGAAGGCTATATCGTCGCCGCCAAGCAGCGCCTAGTCGCCGCGCTGCCGCACACCTCCTGGTACCGCATCGGCCCGACGCTGTTCGCCTGCGTGCGCGCGGTGCCCGAGCCGGACGATCTGGACGCCGTGTTCGACGAGCTGTGGCAGGCGACGGCGGCTCCCCTCGAACATCTGGGCATCCCGCACGCATCGGCGGCGTCGGCCGGCGCGGTGCGGCTGGACCACCGCGGCGACGCGGCCGACATCGTACGCGCGCTCATTAGCGCCGTCGATAGCGCGCGCCAGCAAGGCATAGGCCGCTGCACCTTCGAGCAGTGCGACGACGAGCGCCAGCGCCTGGCCTTCCGCCTGCTCACGGCGCTGCCGGCGGCGCTAGCGGCGAACGACCAACTGAGCTTGCACTACCAACCGCGCGTGGCGTTGGGCAGCGGCTTGTGCATCGGCGTCGAAGCGCTGCTGCGCTGGCAGCATCCAACCATGGGCAATGTGGCGCCGGCCGATTTCATCGCGCTGGCCGAGAAGACGGCGCTGATGTGGCGCGTCACGCAGTGGGTGCTGAACGCCGGCTTCGAGCAGGCGGCCAAGTGGCAAAAGCTGGGCTACCGTTTCAGCGTGTCGCTCAATATCTCGGCCCACGATCTCGATCACGCCGACTTCGCCGACATGCTCGAAACGCTGCTGGCCAAGCACGCCTTGCAGACGGCGCTGATCGAACTCGAATTCACCGAGAGCGCCATGAGCTTGCGCCCGGAGCGCCTGCACGAGCAGTTGCAGCAGATCCGCGCGCTCGGCTTCCAGCTGTCGATCGACGATTTCGGCACCGGCTACAGCAACCTGACGTATCTGAAGCGGCTGCCGGCCACCGTCATCAAGATCGACCAATCGTTTGTCCGCAACGTGCTGGCCGACGACAAGGACGCCACCATCGTGCGCGCCATCATCGCGCTGGGCCATGAACTGGGCTACATGGTGGTAGCCGAAGGCATCGAATCGCAGGCCGTGCACGACCAGGTACGGCTGTGGGGCTGCGACGAGGGCCAGGGCTACCACATCGCGCGGCCGATGCCGGTGGCGCTGCTGGAAGCGTGGCTGCTGTGGCCCATCGGTACGCGCATTGCCGCCAGCTAGGCCGACGGCGAATGGTCGAGCCCGGTGGACAGGGAGCCGGTACGTGGTGTTATAAAAGACATACTTGCAAATCAGCGTGGTGGGTCGACAGTCTGATCTGTCGATTTTACATCTTTCAATAATATTCAAGGTCTTGCCTCATCAGGTGTAAAGCTATCATCTTGCTTAAGGGCACCTCTAGAAACCTATCCTGCCGTTCGCAGGTTCGGTAAAATTCTGGCATCAGCCCGCGACCAATGAATACCACAATGATGAAGCCCCGGATCAGCCTGTTTGCCGAACATGAACGCGAAGACCGTCGTACCA
>NZ_JANXMI010000286.1 GCF_025354735.1 Rugamonas sp. | reverse complement strand
CCGACGGCGACGGCTTGGCGGCGCTGGCCACCTCGGCGTTGATCTTGTCGTAGGTGTCGCGCGTGGACGGCGTCTGGCACGCGCTCAGGCTGATCGCCACACCGAGGAGGATGAGGATTTTTTGCATGCTAGTCTCTGCTGTTGTGCGCGGGCGTGGTGGCGCCGGCGGTCTTGTCATCTGCTGCGGGGACAGGGAAAAGATGCAGCACCTGGCGCACGGCCCCGCGCTGCAATACTGCCTCGTTCTTGCCGACGCGAACGAGCACCGCGCCGTCGATTTTCTGGCCCACGCGCACGGTCTGGCCGTCGATCACGGCGACTTCGCGGCCGTGCTCTCCGATCAGCACCGATTGCAGCTGCGGGCCATGCGCTACGGGCGCCGCCGGGGCCGATGACGAGGGCGTGGTCATCGCTTCCGGTGGCGGCTGGGTAGGATCGGTGATCGCTTGCGCGCGCGCGGCGCCGGCCAGGCCGAGGCCCAAGCCCAGTCCGGCATACAGCAAGGCCGGCACGGCCAGCGACGTCAGCGCCGCCAGCGTCATGCGCACGGCGCGCTTCATAGCTTCATCCATTTCTCATCCAGACTCATGGTGTAGAGCGTCAGCGTCAGCGTGACGGCCGGATACTGTCCGGCGTCGAGCTTGGCCTTGCCCCAGAATAGCTGCGACGGCAGCGCTTCGAGCGCCGTCATGTAATTAATCATGTCGGGATAACTGCCCTGAAGTGCGATTTCCACGCCGTGGCGGTACAGCAGCTCGCGCGGTTTGGGCGCGGCGGCGGTCGATGCCGGCGGCGTGCCGGCGACCGGCGGCGCGACGGCGGCCACGGTGGCGGCGACGGCGGCCGGCACCGCTGCGACGGCCGGCTTGTCGGCCCTGGCGGTGGTCGGATTGAAGCCGCCCTCGCTCAAGCCGCTGACCGGCAAGGTGGTCAGCGACAGCAGGCGCAGCTTGCCGTTGCCGCGCAACAGATGTTCGAGCAGCGGCACGATCTGCTCCGGCGGCACCAGGCCTTTTTGCATATTGCGCAGATTGGCGCGGGCGCCATCTATCTGCGCCTGCAAGGCTTTCAGGTGGGCCTGCCCGGCCGCGTCCGGATTGGCGGCGAAGGCGTTCACTTTTTGCGTGATTTCATCGTCGATGCCGGCGACCTGGTTTTGCTGCTGGTTGATCTGCGCCAGCAGCGTGCTCTGGCGCGCCAGCATAGGTTCGAGCAGCATCGTATAACCGAGGAAGGCGATGCTGGCGGTGACGGCGCCGAACACCATGGCGCGCTCGCGCAAGCTCATCGCGTCGAGCTTGGTGGTCAGCTTGATCCATTGCTGCTTCATTTGACCGCCTCCGCGCCCTGCGATTGCAGGCTGAATTCAACATACGGCGCCAGCGGCGGCGCGGCAACGGCGGCGCCGGCCGCAGCGGCGGCTGCGGTCCCTGCGGCGGCGTTCAGCACCGCCACCGGCCGCGCGATTTCCAGGCGGCCGAAGGTCTTGCCGTTCATGACTTTTTCCGCCGTCAGCCGCGCGATGTAATTCGGAATCAGCGTGGCCTGCATCGCCCTGCCCTGCACGCCGATGTCGTTGCCGGCGCCGACGATGGAAACGCCGGTCAGCCACAGGCCGCTGACGTCCTGGCGCGCGAAGGCGCGGAAATATTCGGCGTAGCCCGCCGTGTTGCCCAGCGCGCCGCCGTGCAGCACGGAGTCGACCTGGTGCAGGCTGTTGAGTTCCGCTTCGGCGGCCGCGACTTCACTGTCGAGCGTGGCGCTGCGCTGGCGCGGCGCGAATTGCACGGCGGCCTTGTTCAAGCGCGTCTCGCGCTCGGCCACCATGGTTTTGCCGGCGGCGGCGCGCTGCTCGAGCACGCTCACGCGCTGCTGCGCCAGCCAGCCCAGCACCAGCGCGCCGAGCACGATCACGCCCAGCGCTTCGAGCATGGGCACGGCGCCGAACACCTTCTTCTGCTTCAGGAAGATGGGGTTGAACAGATTGATTTGCTGGCTCACAGCGCCGTCTCCTCATGGCGCAGCGCGCCGCCCAGCGTCAGGAAAAAGCGCTGCTGCTGCGCGACGTCGGCCAGCGCCGGCACCTTGGCCAGGTCGAACACGTCGGCCAGGTCCATCGCCTCGACCGGCATGTACAGATTGGCGCCCAGGTATTCGTGCAGGCCGGCCGCGCCGGTGGGCGCCAGCATCAGCTTGGCGACGTTGATGAAATGGAACTGCCGGTCGAAGTGGTCGAGCGAGCGTTGCAGTTCCAGCGTGATCTTGTCGTAGCAGATTTGCTGGCGGTCCGAATTCGTTTCCAGCAGCTGCGCCAGCGTGACGTCGATGCGGCGCGTCAGGTACAACTCGGCGTTGAAGGTCACCGTCAGCAAACCGCCGTCGGCGTCGAACGACAGCATGGCCAGGCCGCGCCCTTCCGGCTCCAGCAGCGCCGAAATATTACGCTGCGCCATTTCCGGGATGTCGATCACGCTCAGCTTGATCTTGGCCGCGTCGAACAGCGCCTGGCGCGTGCCGATCAGCGTGCTGCGCGCGGCGACGGCGAACATCTGGTGATTATGGCTGGCCAGATTCTTGTCGACGGGGATGTCGAGCACGTCGATGGTGGCGTCGTCGATGTGGAAGTCCAGCATGTCCTTGAGGCGCCAGCGCACCGCCGTTTTCAGTTCGTCCGCCGGCACATTGGGCGCGTCGACCGAAATCATCTGGTACTCGCCGCCGCCGAGCAGGGTGCCGCAGCGGAAACCGGCCAGCTTCAGTTCGCGCGCCATGCGTTCTAGCGTTTCGGCCGAATAAGGCGGCACGATGGGATAGAACATCGCCAGCTCGACGCTCGCTTTGCCGTCGCGCACGCGCTTGGCGCTGCCGACGCAGATGCCGTCGGGCAGAAAGGCGATGGACAACCACCCCTCGTTTTTTTTCACTGTTGAGAAAAGACCCATGCGGATATCGATATGATTGGCTCTACGTTAAGTTTACGCGCTAGTTGATTGATTATATTCAAGTTTCAACTTTTTATATTGCCAAACGCACATTTCTTGGTGAAAAACACACAATTTCTGGTGCACAAGCTAGATTTCCGCTTCGACTTGACGTTCCACGTAATCGACGCCGGCATTGTTGTTGTTGGGGCAGGTGCCGGGGTGCGTGGCATCGGCGCCGACCGGCTGGTTGCAGGCCACCGACAGCACGCGCATGCTGGTGGGCGCCGTGCCGCCGCCGGGCGGGCTGCCCAAGGGCGTGGCTTCCTGGATGCAGGTGATGGTCACGGTGAAGCTGGCCAGCGACGGCGCCGGTATCTTGTTGAACGAGGTGCCGCAGAAGGCGGTCGACGTCGTCGGCGCCTGGCCCGCCTTGGTGTACGCGCCCTGATACACGGCCCACTCCATGCCGGCCCGCGCCGCCTGGTAGGCGCGCACGCCGAGCAAGTCCATCGACTGGCTGGCCTGCTGGGTGGTCGTCACGGAAACGATGGCCACGGCCAGCCCGGCCAGCACCACCAGCAGGAAGATGGCGGTCACCATGGCGATGCCGCGCGCGCGGCGCAGGCGGTGGATGGCGGCGTAATGGTTCATGGCGTGTTGTCCATGTGAATCTGGTTGAACAGGCGCAGGTCGGGGTCGCTGCTGTTGGGCGTGCGCAGCGAAATGCTGAGCGACACCATGCCGGTGTGGGTGTAGGCCATCGACGTGGCGTCGAAGTAGCAGGCCGACACCTTGTCGGCCAGCAGCGCGCTGGCCGCGCCCAGCGTGGACGGATCGGTCTGGGTCGGCTTGAAGCCGTAGTTCCAATAGCGCGTCAGCGTGCCCTTGCCGGTGACGGCGTTCGGCTTGCAGCTATACGTCACCGGCGACGTCACCACGTTGAAACGCTGCGTGGGCGAGTTGTCGGCGATCACGCTGTTGCCGCCGACAGCGTTGACGCTGATGACGTTGGTGCCGGGGACGACCTTGTTGATGGCCGAGATATCGTTGCCGGCGTAGGCGTCGGCATTGGCGTAGCCGGCGCCGAGGTTGTAGACCACGATGTAGTTGCTGCCATCGACGGCGATGGCGGTGGCCGGCAAGGGTCCGACCATGCGGAACGAGGGGTCGTCGGCCGTGACGGTGGCGCCGGCCGGCCCCAGCGCCGGATAGGTGGCGGACGGATAGCCGTCGTTGACCGACAGGTAGCGGCCGCCGGCCGTGGTCGGGATGAATTCCAGCAGATAGCCGCCGGCGCCGTCGGGCAGGACGCGCAAGCTGTTCGGCAAGGCGCGGCGCAGTTCGCGCGACAGGCGGCGCATCGCCAGTTCGGCGACGTCGCTCATGTCGGCGCGGGCCGCGCTGTCGACATAGTTTTGCACCGGCGCGCGGATGAACAGCACCATGGTGCCGGCGATGACGCTGGTGATGACCATGACGATAATCATCTCGACCAGCGTGAAGCCGCGCTGGCCGCGGCGACGCTGCGAGTGGATACGGGTAGATGCGCGCATCGTCATGGCACCGAGTTGGGCGCGTAGCGCGCGCGGTAGCCGTCGACCACGACTGTTTCGCCGGGGCTGTAGGTGACGGTGACGGTAATGCGCAGCAATTCCATCGGATTCGTGGCCGCCGAGCTGACCGCCATGCCGGACGGGCCCAGCGTGTCGTTGTCGGTGATGCTGACGACGGCGGAGTAACCGTTCATCTGCGCCCCGCCGCCCGCCGTGCCGAAAGGCGCGCCGGAAGCGTCGGTCGTGATCGCGGCGCCGGGGTTGAGAACGTTCTGGTAATCGTTGACGTTGTCGTAGGGGCGGACATTGTTCGCCGGCGCCGCCGTCTCCGGCCCCATCTGCTCCTTGAGGGCGGGCGTGCAGGCGGCTGGCGAGGTGGCCGTCAGCACGTTGGGGTCGGCCGGGTCGCAATAGGTCATGCGCGCCGATTCGATTTCTTCGAGCAGCGCTTCGGCGATCAGCATGCCCTGCTTGCGGCGCACCGGATCGGCCGTGCCCTTGGCCGACATGCTGAGCACCTGCAACACGCCGGCGGCGGCGATGCCCATGATGACCATGAATAAAATCAGTTCGATCAGGCTCAGCCCGCGCGCCTGGCGCCATGGCTGTTTGGTGGATCTAATAGACATAGCCCGTTTCTGGCGTCACCGTCACCACCAAGGTCGACGCGCCGCCGCCGACCGACAGCGTCAGCGGACCGGTGAAAGTGGACGTCGGCGCGCTGTCATTGCTGTTGTACGGGCGGCCGAAAGAATCGAAATAGAACATGCCGTTGCTCAGTGCGGGAGTGGCGGCGATGACGGTGCTGACATCGGTCTGCATCGCTTCGCACATCCAGTTGGCGACGTAGACGGCTGGACTGCCGAGCACGCATTGTGCCTTGGTGACGCTGCTGGCGCTGTTGCCGCCGCCGGGCGCCGGCACCACGTTGGCGGCGGTGCAGGTTTGCTGGAAACAGAGGCCGACGCTGCTGGCGCTCAGCTTGACGTAGACGTTGCGGTGCTGGGCGATGGCCACTTTCTGGCCATAACGGATGATGGACTTGGCCTGGTTCAGGTATTGGCTGGTATCGGTGTCGCGCTTGTCGAAGAAGCGCGCCGCGCCGATGGCCCCGACCACGCCCATGACCACCATCACGGTAATCAGCTCGATCATCGTGAAGCCACGCGGTCGGCGTTGTACGGCGGCGGGAAAGCTACTTGGCATGATGTCAGCGGCGCCGTTCAAACCGGGATTTGAACGGCGCCGCTGTTGGGATTACTGACAGGCGGTCGCGATTGGCACGGCACTGATCGCCGGCGGCGTGATCGTGATAACGGTACCGTTCTGACCACCGGTTGCTTCCGCGTACGAGATGAAGCAAGTCAGGCCGCTCGCCGTTGCCGACACGCTCTTTGGCACGATGACCATGCCGTGCGCTGGAATGGCAGGCGTGTTGCCCGATGCGCCGATGATTGAGGCGGTCGCATTGGAAGTCACAGCGTAATCATTGATATTCAAACCTGCGGCATTGGCAAAGCCATTGAGAGCAGTAATATTGTCAGTCGCGGTCGGGTAACCGGTGGCAACGTTGGTCGCAGTTCCCACGGTTGTCAACACACTGAAGAGGAACGTAGTACCCTCTTGAGTTACCTGGGTACGGGTCGGATCAACCAGCCACTGGCCGTGCGCCGTCGACGCCGCGCTCTGCAACGCGCCCCGTGCCGCGTTCAGGCTGGCCACGCGGGCGTCGCCGCCCAGGTTGGCGAATTTCGGCAGCGCGGTGGCGGCCAGGATGCCCAGGATCACAATCACAACGATCAATTCGATCAGCGTAAAACCGGCTTGTCCCTGCTTACGAATCGCATGCATTGTTTGCTTATTCATTCAAAATTCTCCAAATCGTCTTGTATTTCAAAATTCGCAGAACGGCGCGGTCGCCGTTTTGCGGCGTCGCTTTACTCCGTTACTTGATCGAAGGTCACACCGCTGGTATCGGGCGCTCCTGACGGCTTGGCGGGGGATGAGGGCAAGCGAAATAATTTTACCTTGAATCTCAGGCGTTTCTGCACAGCATCTCCAAAAGTTTTTTGATTATTTAACAAATACACCAGATTCTTGTCGTGCCGGTCGAAATACCAGTTGCCCGGCGCGACTTCCTGCGTCGTCGGCGCGAAATACTCGCCGGCATAGTTGTCCGGTTTATGGTCCAACCAGTCCAACGGATTCTGCCCCGTCAATGCCGCCAGATCCACCGTGCGCCCGGGCAAATGACCCTGCGCCAGCTTGACATCGAGGCTGCTGCGCACATTCGCCACCACCAGCTGGACGGCGGCCCGCTCCGCTTCGGCTTGATAAAATTGCATTCTTTGCAGAAGCATAAAGATCAAAATGCCAACCACCAAGACCGCGATGGAAAATTCAAACAATCCAGCGCCACGTTGTTGCTCGAAAGCGACAATTGTTGCTTTTTTATTGGAACCGACTCCGTCTTGCATTATTTATGCAGCGCCGCGCGCCCCAAGTCCCAGATCGGCAGGAAGATGCCCAGCGCCAGCACCAGCACCATGGCGCCAAGGAAGGCGATCAAAATCGGCTCGATCTGGGCCGACAGGGTCTTCAATTCATAATCGACTTCGCGTTCGTACATTTGCGCGATCTCGTCCATCAGGTCGTCGAGGGCGCCCGTTTCTTCGCCGACGGCGATCATCTGCAACACCACCGGCGTGAACACGCCGGCCGCCGCAGAGGTGCGCAAGATGCTCTCGCCGCGTTCGACGCCGTCGCGCATCTGCTCGATGCGCGCGCACAGGTAAGCGTTGTCGACCGTCTGCGACACCACCGTCAGCGCCTGCACGATGGGCACGCCGCTGCGGCTCGACAGCGCGAAGCTGCGGGCGAAGCGCGCCATCGTCCCCTTCAGCACGATCTTGCCGGCGATGGGAATATGCAGCTTGAACTTGTCCCACTGGAAGCGGCCGCGCACGGTGCCGACCCAGGAGCGGAAACCGAAGTAGGCGGCGATCACCGACACCAGCAGCAGCGGCCAGTATTTGACGGTGAAGGCGGAGGTGGCGATGAGGATGCGCGTCATCAAAGGCAGTTCGGCGTGGAAGCCCTCGAACACCTTGACGAAGGCCGGGATCACGAACATGTTGACGATCACCATCGCCACCACCATCGCGAAGACGACGAAGCTCGGATAGCGCGTGGCCGACTTGACGCGCTCGCGCATGTCGCGGTCGAATTCGAGGTGGTCGAACAGGCGCAGGAACACTTCTTCGAGCCGGCCCGTCATCTCGCCGACGCGCACCATCGACAGATAAAACTGGGAAAAGATGTCGGGGTGGCGCCGCATCGCGGCCGACAGTTCGCGCCCGGAGTCCAGCGATTCGCGCAAGTCCTTGATGACGCGCCCGAACGATTTGCTGATGGCCGACTCCTGCAAGCCGGCCAGGCCGCGCATGATGGGCACGCCGGCCTTGAGCAAAGTGTAGAGCTGGCGGCTGAACAGCTGGACGTCCATCGACGTCACTTTTTTCTCGGTCAGCTTGTCCCACAGGGTGCCGACGTCGCCGGCGCCGCTGACGGCGCGGGTGGTGACGGTGATCTCGATCGGCGTCACGCCGGTGCCGAACAGCTGGTCGGCGACGGCGCCGCTGTCGGCCCCTTCCAGGACACCCTGCATCAGTTCGCCGCGCGCGTTGCGGCCCTTGTAGGCAAAGAAAGGCACGTCAATCCTCGGTCTGGTTGCTGATGCGCATCGCTTCGGACACGGTGGTGCGGCCCGCCACCACCAGCGCCACCGCGTGGCGCCGCAGCGTCTGGCCGGCCATCTCGGCCTGCGCCACTTTCATGAAATAAGCCGGGTCGTGATGGTTGGCGGCGTCGACGACGGCGCGCGTCATTTCCAGCAACTCGTAGACGCCGGTGCGGCCGCGATAGCCCATGCCGTTGCAGTGCGAACAGCCCTTGCCGTGGAAATAGCGGGCCCGCTCGATCTTATCACCGAGCTCCAGCGTCAACCATTCGTATTCGGTCGGCGTCGGCTCGTAGGGCTGGGTGCAGCTTTCGCAGATCTTGCGCACCAGACGCTGCGCCAGCACCGCTTGCAGCGAGCTGCCGACCATGTAGCGCGGCACGCCCATGTCCATCAGGCGCAGCGGCGTGCTCAGCGCGTCATTGGTGTGCAGCGTCGACAACACCAAGTGACCGGTCATGGCGGCGCGCAGGCCGATCTGGGCGGTTTCCTGGTCGCGCATCTCGCCCACCAGCACGATGTCGGGATCCTGCCGCAGCGCCGAGCGCAGCACGCGCGCGAAGTTCAGGTCGATCTTGTCGTTGACCTGCACCTGGTTGATGCCGGGCAGCCGGTATTCGACCGGGTCTTCGACGGTGATGAGTTTCTTTTCCACCGAGTTCAGTTCGGCCAGCGCGCAGTACAGCGTGGTGGTCTTGCCGCTGCCGGTGGGGCCGGTGACCAGCACCAGGCCGTTGGGCCGGGCCACGATGGCGCGGAATTTTTCCAGGATCGACTTGGGCATGCCGCTTCGCCGTGCGCGTCAAGGGCCAGCGCATCGACGTCCGTATCTCGACCATGCCGACCCAGCACGGCGAGTCCGTCGTCATGCGTCTGCTCAACCAGAGCGGCACCACCTTGCGG
>NZ_JANXMI010000248.1 GCF_025354735.1 Rugamonas sp. | reverse complement strand
GCACGGCGCTGATGCTGGCCGCGCCGTCGATCGCGCTGGACCTGCCGATGCGGGTGCTGGTGCGTGAGGACGCGGCCGGCCGCACGCTGGTCTCCTACCACCCGGCGCTCGCATTGACGCGCGCCGCCGGCCTGCCGGACGACGCCGCGCTCGGCCTGAGCAAGGCGGCCGCCATCATCGCCGCCGCGATCGAGTTTTGAAGCCGCCAGGAGAGCCCATGAATGCCAATGGCGCCGCCGCCGTCCCCGCCGTCGCCGCCAACACCGGCTCGCTGAGCTATTTGCCGGTGGCCTTGTTCGGCTCCGTGATGGGGCTGTGCGGCCTGGCCGTCGGGTGGCAACTCGCGCATCAGTTGTACGGCGCGCCGCAATGGGCCGGCCAGCTGGCCGGCGCCGTCGCCGTGCTGGCGTTCATCGCGCTGGCCATCGGCTACGGCATCAAGGCGCTGACCGGCTTCGACGCCGTGCGCGCCGAATTCCATCATCCTATCGCCGGCAACCTGTTTGGCACGCTGCTCATCAGCGTGCTGCTGCTGCCCATCCTGATCGCGCCCTACGGCATGGCCTTGGCGCGCGGGCTGTGGGTGGTGGGCGCGGCCGGCATGACGCTGTTCGCGTGGCTGATCGTCAACCGCTGGCTGCACCGGCGCCAGAACGTGGCGCACGCCACGCCGGCCTGGATCGTGCCGGTGGTCGGCATGCTCGACGTGCCGCTGGCCGTGCCGGCGCTGCAATGGCCGCAAGTGCACGGGGTGATGATGCTGGGACTGGCCGTCGGCCTGTTCTTCGCGATCCCGCTGTTCACGATGGTCATGTCGCGCCTGCTGTTCGAGGAACCGCTGCCGGCGGCGATGGAACCGTCGCTGCTGATTATGCTGGCGCCGTTCTCGGTCGGCTTCTCGAGCTACGTGGCGACGATGGGCCAGATCGACGCCTTCGCCCAGGCGCTGTACATGCTGACCCTGTTCATGCTGGCCGTGCTGCTGGGACGACTGCGCCACCTGCGTCACTGCTGTCCCTTCCGCGTGTCGTGGTGGGCCGTCAGTTTCCCGCTGGCGTCGGCGGCGACGGCGGCGCTGCGTTACGCCGGCGCGGCGCAGAACATGGTCACCGACGCCATCGCGCTGGCGCTGCTGGCCTTCGCCACGCTGGTGATTGTCGGATTATTGATACGCACGCTGACCGGCATCGCCCGCGGCGAACTCAAAACGCTGACCGCCTGAGCGCGCGCTTTACCGCATCACCCCCTCCTTGCCCCATGACGGCCGGCGCGCCGTCGCTCCTCCTCCCGCCACCGACCGGCATTCCAGATGGCGCAAGAATCTCTTGCGCCATTTGACGATACCGCCGCGTCCCCGAATTGCTTACATTGGACTCATGCGCGCAGCAATGCGACCAGCGTGGCGCATCCGCCGCGGCCCAGACCAGCAATCCAACCACAGGTGAAAAAATGAAACTCAAATCCCTCGGCATCCTGATGATCGCGTTGCTGTTGTTGGTGACGGCGATTTCCCTCGGCCTCCTGACCTACGTCGCGCGCCAGTTCGACACCAGCATGCAGTCGCAGAAAGACGCCTACAGCCAGATCATCGTGCCGCTGCGCCAGATCGACGCCGACACCAAGAACCTGCGCTTCCACCTGCTGGCCGCCTATATGCACGATCCGCAGAACGCCGCCGCCGGCCTGCACAAGCATCCGGTATCGGTCCACACGGATGCGATCCGCGCCGAAATGGCGCGCAACGAGCAGTTGTGGCATGAAGTCGACGCCATGGCCGGCGACTTCCCGGCGCTGCGCCTGGCGGACCTGAAGGCGCAGTACGCGCTGTACTACCGCCGTGGCGTGGAGCCGGCCATGGCCGCCGCCGAAGCGCAGAACTGGATGGGCATCGTCGGCACCGTGACGGCCACCATGTTCGAATACGGCGGCTTCGAGAAAAGCCTGCAACAGACCATCTCCGCGCTCCAGAACACCGAGGACGCGATGTACCAGGCGGCCCACGAACAGCAGCAACAGCTGATCGTCAGCGTCGTCGCCGGCGCGCTGGTGCTGATGGCCGGCGCCTTGCTGACGGTGTGGAAAACGGTGGGCGGCTACACCGGCCGCCTCGGTCTGGCGGTCGGCATGGCCGAGGCGATGGCGGCCGGCGACCTGTCGCACGAGCTGGAGGTGAACGGCAAGTGCGAAGCGAGCTTCATGCTGCGCGCCATGTGCAATATGCAGACGGCGATGCGGGAACTGGTCGGCAGCATCCGCGCCAGCTCCCACAACATCCACGCGGCGGCGCAGGAGGTGGCGATCGGCAATAGCGACCTGTCGGCCCGCACCGAACAGCAGGCCGGCGCGCTGGAAGAAACCGCGTCGTCGATGGAGCAGCTGACGGCCACCGTTAAGCAGAACGCCGACAACGCCCGCCAGGCCAATGTGCTGGCCGCGTCGGCATCGTCGGTGGCGGTCAAGGGCGGCGCGGTGGTGGCGCAGGTGATCGACACCATGGGCGCCATCAACGGCGCGGCGAAAAAGATCGTCGACATCATCGCCGTCATCGACGGCATCGCCTTCCAGACCAATATCCTGGCGCTGAACGCGGCGGTCGAAGCGGCCCGCGCCGGCGAGCAGGGACGCGGCTTCGCCGTCGTCGCCTCGGAAGTGCGCAACCTGGCGCAGCGCTCGGCCGGCGCGGCCAAGGAAATCAAGCAGCTGATCGGCGCCTCGGTCGAGCAGATCGACGGCGGCACCGTGCTGGTGGCGCAGGCCGGGGCGACGATGGACGACATCGTCGCCAGCGTCAAGCGCGTGACCGACATCATGGGCGACATCGCCGTCGCCAGCGGCGAACAGACCGACGGCATCGAGCAAATCAACGAGGCCATCACGCAGATGGACGATGTGACGCAGCAGAACGCGGCGCTGGTGGAGGAGGCGTCGGCGGCGGCGCTGTCCTTGCAGGACCAGGCCAGCGCGCTGACGCAGGCGGTCAGCGTGTTCCGCTTGTGGCAGGATGAAGCGGCGACCGCGACCGCCGTGATGGCAACGACGAAGGCGCCGGCGACGGCGCCGGCCCGCCAGAAACCGGCGCTGGCGGCGCCGCAGCGCCAGCCGGCCGCCAGGCTGGCGCTGGCCGCCGACGGCTGGGACGAGTTTTAAGCCGCCCCGCCGGCGCCGCCCCGTGCACGCGGCGCCGCCGCATCTGAAAGGTGAACGTCATGATACTGCCGATACTGGGCTCGATCCTGCTGCTACCGGGCCTGGCGCTGGCCGCCCGGCTGGCCTGGCGCGCCATCGCCCGACGCGCCGCCGCGCTCCACGGCAGCAACCGCGCACTGGCGCAAGCGAATCTGGAGCTGGAACAGAAAGTGGCCTTCCGCACCAGCGAACTGCAACGCACCAACCACGAGATGGCCCACGCGCTGCGGCGTTTGCACGCGGCCCAGGCGCAGCTGGTGCAGAATGAAAAACTGGCGGCGCTGGGCAGCCTGGTGGCCGGCGTCGCGCATGAACTGAATACGCCGATCGGCAACGCGCTGCTGACGGTGAGCACCCTGGCGGCGTCGACGGCGCAGCTGCGGCAGGCGCTGGACGCCGGCATCACGCGCAGCCAGCTGCACGCGCATCTGCTGCACGCCGGCGAAAGCTGCGCCCTGATCGAACGGGCGCTGAACCGCGCCAGCGGCTTGCTCGACTCGTTCAAGCAGGTGGCGGCCGACCAGGGCAACGGGCGGCGCCGCCGTTTTTTGCTGGCCGACGTGGTGGCCGAAGTGGTCGCGGCGCGGCGCGCCGAATTGCGCGGCGCCGGCTGCGAGCTGCGGCTGCGGATCGGGTCCGGCCTGCGCATGGATTCCTATCCCGACAGCGTGGTCCAGGTGCTGCACCAGCTGATCGACAACAGCCTGCTGCACGGCTTCGCCGGCCGGCCCGACGGCGTGCTGACCATCAGCGCCGCCGAAGTCGATGCGCACTGGCTGCAAATCGCCGTCGGCGACGACGGCGCCGGCATAGCGCCGCAACTGCTGCACCGCGTGTTCGATCCCTTCTTCACCACCCGCATGGGACAGGGCAGCGGCGGACTCGGACTGGCCATCGCCCACAACATCGTCACCGCCGTTCTGGGCGGACGCATCGCGGTGGCCGCCGCCGCGACGCCGGGCACGCTGGTTGAAATCACGCTGCGCAAAGTGGCGCCGCCACGGCCGGCCGCAGCGTCGCCGGCGGCGCAGCTGCGGCCGGCCGCGCGCGAGGCGGCATGAG
>NZ_JANXMI010000142.1 GCF_025354735.1 Rugamonas sp. | reverse complement strand
GGCACGTAGCGCAGCAGCACGCCGGCGAGGAGGTCGAGAAGATGACGTGGGCCATACGCTGGGGCGGCGACAACGTCATGGATCTGTCGACCGGCAAGCATATCCACGAGACGCGCGAATGGATCATCCGTAACAGTCCTGTACCGATCGGTACAGTCCCGATTTACCAGGCGCTGGAAAAGGTCAACGGCAAGGCCGAGGACCTGACGTGGGAAATCTACCGCGACACGCTGATCGAACAGGCCGAGCAGGGCGTCGACTACTTCACCATCCACGCCGGCGTGCTGCTGCGCTACGTGCCGCTGACGGCCAAGCGCCTGACCGGCATCGTCTCGCGCGGCGGCTCCATCATGGCCAAGTGGTGCCTGGCGCATCACAAGGAATCGTTCCTGTACACGCACTTCGAAGACATCTGCAAAATCATGAAAGCCTACGATGTGTCGTTCTCGCTGGGCGACGGCCTGCGGCCCGGCTCCATTTACGACGCCAACGACGAGGCCCAGCTGGGCGAACTGAAAACGCTGGGCGAGCTGACGCAAATCGCGTGGCAGCACGACGTGCAGGTGATGATAGAGGGACCGGGCCACGTGCCGATGCAGCTGATTAAAGAGAATATGGAGCTGCAGCTGGAGCAGTGCGGCGAAGCGCCGTTCTACACGCTGGGGCCACTGACGACCGACATCGCGCCCGGCTACGACCACATCACCTCCGGCATAGGCGCGGCGCTGATCGGCTGGTACGGCACGGCCATGCTGTGCTACGTGACGCCGAAAGAACATCTGGGCCTGCCGGACAAGGGCGACGTCAAGGACGGCATCATCACGTACAAGATCGCGGCCCACGCGGCCGACCTGGCCAAGGGCCATCCGGGCGCGCAGATCCGCGACAACGCGCTGTCCAAGGCGCGCTTCGAATTCCGCTGGGACGACCAGTTCAACCTCGGCCTCGATCCCGACAAGGCGCGCGAATTCCACGACGAGACGCTGCCGAAGGACTCGGCCAAGGTCGCGCATTTCTGTTCGATGTGCGGGCCGCATTTCTGTTCGATGAAGATCACGCAGGAAGTGCGCGAGTACGCGGCGCAGCATGGCGTGAGCGACGGCGCCGCGCTGGAGCAGGGCATGCAGGTCAAGGCGATCGAGTTCGTCAAGAACGGCGCCGAGCTGTATCGCAAGCTGTGAGGCCGGCCATGATAGACATCGAACTCAATGGCCAGGCGCATCGCGTGCCGGCGCTGCACACGCTGGACGACTTGGTCGCCGCGCTGTCGCTGCGCGGACAGGCGCTGGCGCTGGCCGTCAACCGCACCGTGGTGCCGCGCCAGCAATGGCCGCGGCACGTGCTGCAAGCGCAGGACAAAGTGGACATCGTGCGCGCCATCGGCGGCGGCTGAGCCGCACCAACCTCAAACCAAGGGAATGAAATGACACAGCACACACCGGACCTGCTCACCATCGCAGGCAAAACCTATCAATCGCGCCTGCTGGTCGGCAGCGGCAAGTACCGGGACCTGGCGCAGACGCGCGCGGCCACCGACGCCGCCGGCGCGG
The DNA here is from genome assembly GCF_025354735.1 of Rugamonas sp. Taxonomy (GTDB): domain Bacteria; phylum Pseudomonadota; class Gammaproteobacteria; order Burkholderiales; family Burkholderiaceae_D; genus Rugamonas. The sequence continues at coordinate 4,831 of NZ_JANXMI010000142.1, read as the reverse complement.
AAATCGTCACGGTGGCGATCCGCCGCGTCAACATCGGCCAGGACCCGGCGGCCCCCAGCCTGCTCGACGTGCTGCCGCCGTCGCACTACACCATCCTGCCCAACACGGCCGGCTGCTACAACGCCAGGGACGCGATCTACACCCTGCAAATGGCGCGCGAACTGCTGAACGGCCAGAAACTGGTCAAGCTCGAAGTGCTGGGCGATGAAAAATCGCTGTTCCCGCACATGCCGGAAACGCTGATCGCCGCCGAGGCGCTGGTGCGCGACGGCTTCGACGTGATGGTCTATTGCAGCGACGATCCGATCCAGGCCAGGCTGCTCGAACAAATCGGCTGCGTCGCCGTGATGCCGCTGGCGTCGCTGATCGGCTCCGGCATGGGCATCGTCAATCCGTGGAATTTGTCGCTGATTATCGAGCAGGCCACGGTGCCGGTGCTGGTCGACGCCGGCGTCGGCACCGCGTCCGACGCGGCCATCGCGATGGAACTCGGCTGCGACGGCGTGTTGATGAACAGCGCCATCGCCGGCGCGCGCGATCCGCTGCGCATGGCGCGCGCCATGCGGCTGGCCGTGCAGGCGGGGCGCGAGGCATATCTGGCCGGTCGCATCCCGAAGCGCCACGCGGCGTCGCCGTCCTCGCCGATGGCCGGCCGCGTCGCATGAGCGGCGCCGACGCGCACCGCGACCGTGGCGATGGCGCGGACCGTGCCGGCCTCGCGCTGCGGCCGTCGGTGTTGGTGTTCGCCGGCGTCGATCCCTCCGGCGGCGCCGGCATCGCGGCCGATCTGCAAGCCATCGCGGCGCAGGGCGCGCATGCGCTGACCGTCGTCACCGCGCTGACGGCACAGGACAACGACCGCGTCCACGCCGTGCAGCCGGTCGACAGCGCGTTCGTGCTGCGCCAGGCGCAGGCGCTGATCGCCACCATCCACATCGCCGCCGTCAAGATCGGCATCCCCGGCAGCGCCGCCAACGCCGGCGCCATCGCGGGCCTGGTCGCGCAGCTGCGGCTGCGCCAGCCGGAGCTGCCGGTGGTGCTCGACCCGATGCTGGCCAGCGGTCATGGTGATCCGCTGTCGCGCGACGACGCCATACAGGCGCTGGCGCCGTTGCTGCCGCTGGCGACGCTGATTCTGCCGAACGGCCCCGAAGCCCGGGCGCTGACGGGCCTCGACGACGCGGCCGCGCAGGCGCGCGCGCTGCGCGAACGCGGCTGCCGCCATGTGCTCATCACCGGCGGCCATGGCGACGGCGACGTCATCGTCAACCACTGGTTCGGCCCCGGCGACGACCGCCAGTGGCGCTGGCCGCGCCTCGACGGCGGCTTCCACGGCAGCGGCTGCACGCTGGCCGCCGCCGCCGCGGCCCTGCTGGCGCAAGGTCTGCCGATGGCGCAGGCCCTGGCGCTGGCGCAGCGCTATTGCGACCGCGCGCTGCACGCGTCGTATGCCATCGGCGCCGGCCAGCGCATCCCGCGGCGCTGACATGCGCGGCGGCGCCGGCCGTCCATCGCCCGCAAGGACGGCGCCGGCCACCTTCATCCCCCTTTTAGAAAGAACATCATGCGAGGACTTTATCTGCTCACCCCGAACTGGGACGACACCGCCCGCCTGCTGGACGTGACGGAACAGGCGCTGCAAGCCGGCGTCGCGCTGCTGCAATACCGCCACAAGACGGCCGGCGTGGCGCAACGCGAGGAGCAGGGCGGCGCGCTGCTGGCGCTGTGCCGCCGTTATTCGGTGCCCTTCATCGTCAACGACCACGCCGACCTGTGCCTGCTGCTGGGCGCCGACGGCGTCCACGTCGGCGGCACCGACGCGACGGTGGCGCAGGTCCGCGTCGCGCTCGGGCCGGACAAGATCGTCGGCGCCTCCTGCTACGGTGACATGCAGCGTGCTATCGACGCGCAGGCCGCCGGCGCCAGTTATGCGGCCTTCGGCGGCTTCTATCCCTCGCGCGTGAAGCAGTACGCGGTGACGACGCAGGCCGACATTGTCGACCGCGCGGGCGCCGTCATCACGCTGCCGCGCGTGGTCATCGGCGGCATGACGCCCGGGAACGCGCGGCCGCTGGTGGCGCGCGGCGCGGCGCTGGTGGCGGCCATCAGCAGCGTTTACCTGGCCGCCGACGCGGCGGCGGCGGTGGCCGAATTCCGCGCCCTGTACGATGGCGCAGAAATCGCCTGAAGCGGGCCGCAATCCGTTTTATAATGTGCCGTTGACTTTCGTTTAAGGTTGTCGCACATGCCGAATACCGCCTCCTCCGCCGCCGCCGTCGCCACCAAGCGCTACATCCTGATCGTCGACGACGACCTGCTGCTGCTCGACTTCCTCAGCGAGGTGCTGCGCCACGCCGGCTACGACACCGCGCAGGCTTCCTCCTCCGAACAGGCGCTGGAACTGATAGGCCAGCGCGAGCCGGACCTGGCGCTGCTCGACATCCACATGCCCGGCATGTCGGGCCTGGACCTGGCCAAGCAGCTGCACAGCCAGACGTCGGTGCCGTTCATGTTCCTGTCCGGCCGCGGCGACAGCGACGCCGGCAAGCAGGCCGCCTCGTTCGGCGCGGTCGGCTTCGTCGTCAAGCCGGTCGATGAAAAACACCTGATGCCGGCGTTCGAGGCGGGCCTGGCGCGCGCCGACGAAATCCGCCAGCTGCGCCGCACCGAGTTGAATCTGAACGCGGCGCTGGCCGCCGGCCGCGAGACCAGCCTGGCCGTCGGCCTGCTGATGGGGAAATTCCAGACCGACCGCAACACCGCCTTCGAGGTGCTGCGCGACCACGCCCGCTCCAACCGCCGCAAGGTCAATGAAATCGCCGACCAGCTGCTGACGGCGGAGGAAACCCTGAACCTGCTGCACGGCGCCTTCAACGCCCGCCTGAAAAAATAAACGCCGGCCGCGCGCTGTAGTTGATACAAAGCGCGGTTTGTTTTATTGCCCATTAGCATGTACACTGAGCTCAGCTGAAGACGGAAGCCATCCTTCCCGCCGCAGCGGTACGCCAGCGCCGCAGCACCCGCCCCGTACTATCCCTTGGCCGCCCGCCCCCTGCGGCCAGCATCCACCTTCGGCCCAGCTCCGCCGACCATCATCCTGCCAGCCGGTTGCGCCGCGCGCTGTTGCGCACGCGTCGCCTCGCCGATAGCGGATGTTTGCGATTTCAACCATTCGCGCGGAGTACCGACATGAAGATACAAGATCCAGACCACGGCGGCGACATCGGCAGCGCCGGCGGCGCCGGCCGCGCGCCGCGCGCCACGCTCCAGGAACTGCACGCGCAAATCGAGGCCGGCGTCTCGGCCGCGCTGCTGGCGGTGCGCTCGGCGCCGCGCGTGCTGCATGTCGACGGCGACGGCGATACCGCGCTGGTGCTGGCCACGCTGCTGGTGCCGGAAACCCAGGTCACCCACGTGCGCACGCTGGCCGCCGCGCGGCGCGCCATCGCGCACGAGCGCTACGCGCTGGTGGTGCTCGACCCCGACCTGCCCGACGGCGACGGCGCGGCCCTGATCGCGGCGCTCAAGCAGGCCGACAGCGCCACGCCGGTGCTGCTGTATTCGGCGCGCGAACCGGCCGACCGCGCCCAGGCCAGCGCCTTCCTGCCCAAGCCGTGGACCTCGCCGCGTCAGCTGTGGCGCACCGTGTCGCAGTTGCTGGGCATGGGCGGACCGGCCGAGGCCTGAGCTGAGCCTGAGCCTGGGCGCCGCCGGCGCCGGTATCCATGACGGTCCCGGCTTGCTATGATGTCGGACCGGCGCGGGCGTGACCATCGCCGCCGCACCGGACTCCCGAACAACGCAGCCACAGGACAGACACATGAAAACCAAAGCAGCCATTGCATGGAAGGCGGGCCAGCCGCTGACGATCGAAGAAGTTGAACTGGGCGGCCCGCGCGAGGGCGAGGTGCTGGTCGAAATCAAGGCCACCGGCATCTGCCACACCGACTACTACACGCTGTCGGGCGCCGATCCCGAAGGGATCTTCCCGTCCATCCTCGGCCACGAGGGCGCCGGCGTGGTGGTCGACGTCGGCCCCGGCGTCAAGAGCCTGAAAAAAGACGACCACGTGATCCCGCTGTACACGCCGGAATGCCGCCAGTGCAAATTCTGCCTGTCGCAAAAGACCAACCTGTGCCAGTCGATCCGCTCGACCCAGGGCCGCGGCCTGATGCCCGACGCGACCAGCCGCTTCTCCATCGACGGCAAGCCGATATACCACTACATGGGCACGTCCACCTTTTCCAACTACATCGTGGTGCCGGAAATCGCGCTGGCCAAGATCCGCGAAGACGCGCCCTTCGATAAAGTTTGCTACATCGGTTGCGGCGTCACCACCGGCGTCGGCGCCGTGCTGTTCACGGCCAAGGTGGAGGCGGGCGCCAACGTCGTCGTGTTCGGCCTCGGCGGCATCGGCCTCAATGTGATCCAGGCCGCCAAGATGGTCGGCGCCGACAAGATCATCGGCGTCGACATCAACCCGGCGCGCCAGGAGATGGCGCGCAAATTCGGCATGACGCACTTCATCAATCCGACCCAGGTCGAGAACGTGGTCGACGCCATCGTTCAGCTGACCGACGGCGGCGCCGATTACTCCTTCGAGTGCATCGGCAACACCACCACCATGCGCCAGGCGCTGGAATGCTGCCACAAGGGCTGGGGCCAGTCCATCGTCATCGGCGTGGCGGCGGTCGGGCAGGAAATCTCCACCCGTCCGTTCCAGCTGGTGACGGGCCGGGTGTGGAAGGGGTCCGCTTTCGGCGGCGCGCGCGGCCGCACCGACGTGCCGAAGATCGTCGACTGGTACATGGAGGGCAAGCTCAATATCGAC
>NZ_JANXMI010000121.1 GCF_025354735.1 Rugamonas sp. | reverse complement strand
TCTGATTATTCCTAGTAATGCCACGTCGATCACTCCGATCCCCCTACTCATCAAGATAAGTAGGATTGTGTGCTAAACGTGGGTCAATTTTCGATGCAAATTATGCGGCTAAGTGGGTCAGTTTTCGGTGCAAATCAACACGATCAGATTGAGATTGGTGAAGAGGGAAAAATTCTCGGAACGTGTAGGCGATATCGAGAGGACGGTACAGAGTTTCTGGTTGATGTGGAAATTCCAGCGTTCACGCGATCAATGGACGCGGCAGAGCTGCTTTGGCGCTCATATGCTACACGGCGTACTGTTTCGACTGCGCTTGATTGTTGTCTTGCCGCTTTATGCGAGCGATGGGGCTTTGACGAAAAGAAGGTCACTCCGCGAGACGGGTGGTGAATATTGTTGGTCCTGTAGATGATTAGAGCCGGAGGAAAGCGAGAGCAAAGTTGCATGGATCACAGGGGACCCTCCAGCGCGATCTCTATGCTTGTCGAAGTGGGTCTTTTTCTGCGTGACAGCGCAGATTTAGACCTGCCTTTGAGAAGGTTTTTCGATATTGATGCGGACCGGCAGGGATCGGACGTTTTCCGAAGCGACCAGAGAGCGACCAGAACGCAAAAAGCCCACGAACCGAAATTCGTGGGCTTCTAGGATATTCTTGGTAGGCCGTGCGGGATTCGAACCTGCGACCAACGGATTAAAAGTCCGCTGCTCTACCAGCTGAGCTAACGACCCAAGGACTGCGCTTTAAAACAAAAAGGAATTACGAGTCTCGTAACTCCTTCCAAACGCAACGCACAATCGGCGTCGCGAAATTCGGTGGTAGGCCGTGCGGGATTCGAACCTGCGACCAACGGATTAAAAGTCCGCTGCTCTACCAGCTGAGCTAACGACCCCCGAAGAAGCGAGATTATAGGCGGTATAGCGTTTTCTGTCAAACGGCCCGGCGCCGATTTCACGCCATCGCCGGGGCGCGACGCCGTCGGTGCGGCCGTCGTCCGCCGGCTTGCTACTTGGTCGTCAGGCGTTCCTTGGCGGTGGCCGCCGCGCTCGAGTCAGGATAGTTCTTGATGAGCTCCTGCAAGGTCTTCTTCGCGCCCTTGTCCTTGAGCTCGGTCTGGCAGCTGGCGATGTTGAGCATGGCGTCGGCCGCCTTCGGGCTGTCCGGATAAGCCTTCAGCACCACTTGCTGCGCGGCGATGGCGCCCTTGCAGTCGCGCTGCGCGTAGTAGGCGTTGCCGAGCCAGTATTGCGCGTTGGCGGCGTAGCCCGATTCTGGATAGTTGCGCACGAACTCGGTCAGCGCGGCGGCGGCGTTCTTGTAGTCGCCGGCCTTGAACAGCAGCAGCGCGGCGTCGTACGATTTCTGCTCGGCCGGGTCGACTTGCGCGGCCTTGCCGTCTATCGTCACCTGGTGCGGTTCGAGCTTGCGCAGGCGCGCGTCGAGGTCGGTGTAATAGTCCTTCTGGCGCTTCTGCGCCGTCGCCAGGTCGTTGGCCAGCACTTCGATCTGGTCGCGCAGTTGGGCGATCTGTTGCAGCGTCTGTTCGTTCTGGGCCACCAGGTCGAGCGTGCTCGACTTGTCGGACTTGGTGTCGAGGCGGGTGTTCAGGTCGGCCGTGATGGCGGCCACTTTGGCGCGCAGGTCGAGGATGGCCTTGCGCGCCTCGTCATCGTCGAACACGCCGGCGGCGGCGTGCAGGGGGAAGTAAGCGCAGGCGGCCAGCATGGCGGCCAGCAGGCCGGATTTGGTACGGGTGTTGATCATGTCGGGCGCTTTCATAACGGTTCGGGCAATGGAAACGGGGCGGGGCGCGGATTGTTCCGCGCGCCGCCCCGTATTATGCCTGTGACCCGGCACCCGGGTCACAGTAAATCAGTCGATTACTTGTAGACGATATCGGCACGACGGTTTTCCGCCCATGCTGCTTCGTCGTGGCCTTCGGCCTTAGGCTTTTCCTTGCCCAGCGAAACGGCTTCGATCTGCGAATCCGACACACCCAGGGTGGTCATCGATTTGCGCACGGCTTCGGCACGTTTCTGGCCCAGGGCCAGGTTGAATTCGGCGCCGCCGCGTTCGTCGGTGTTACCTTGGATCAGGATCGAACGGGCTTTGTTCTTTTGCAGGTAGTCGGAGTGGTTTTGCACCACCGATTTGCCGTCGTCGCGCACAACGTAGCTGTTGAAGTCGAAGTACACGCTGCGCTTGGCCAGCACGCCTTGCGGGTCGTTCAGCGGATCGATCGCTGGAGCGACGACCGGAGCGACCGAGCGGGTGTTGTCGCTCATTGGCGCGGTGGCGACCGGCTTTTCGACGACCGGTGCTGGCTCGGCGACTTTGACTGGGGTGCTGCAAGCCGACAGGATGGCGGCGGTGGTGACGGCGAAGGCTAAGCTGCTGATTTTGCGCATGTTGACTCTCCTAGTAATGGACGGATAAAAACTATTAAAAACTGATATTACTGCATGAAAGGACCCCAAGTGGGTTCCTTGATATTGCCCGCCTGTGCAGTCAGGCGTTGTTTAACACGGCCATCCACCGAGACCACGGCCAGCGACTTGCGCTGGCCGGCCTGGGTGGCGTACATGATGTATTTTCCGTTCGGCGAAAAGCTCGGCGACTGGTCGTTGTTGGTGTCGGACAGCCGCGTTTCCTGGCTGCTGGCCAGGTCGAGCACGTACAGCTGGAAGTTGCCGTCGCGTCGGGAAATATAAGCCAGCGTCTTGCCGTCGGAGGCGATGCGCGGGCTGATGTTGTAGCTGCCGCTGAAGGTCACGCGCTGGGCGTCGCCGCCGTTGGCGCTCATGCGGTAGATTTGCGGGCCGCCGCTGCGGTCGCTGGTGAAGTAAATGTTCTGGCCGTCGGCCGACCATTGCGGTTCGGTGTCGATGCCGGCGCTGTTGGAGACGCGGTGCAGGCCGCCGCCGTCGGCGCCGACCACGTAGACCTGGGTGTGGCCGTCTTTCGACAGCGCGACGGCCAGCTTGCTGCCGTCCGGCGACCACGACGGCGCCGAATTGCTGCCCTTTTCGTTGGCCACGACCACGCGCGCGCGCGTGATCAGGTTTTGCACATAGACCACCGACTTGCGCTGCTCGAAGGACACGTAGGCAACCTTGGTGCCGTCGGGCGACCACGAGGGTGAAATGATGGGTTCCGGCGAGGCCAGCGCTTCCTGGATGTTTTCGCCGTCGGCGTCGGCCACCTTGAGCTTGAACTTGCGGTTCTCCTCGGTGACGTAGGCGATGCGGGTGTCGAAGGCGCCGCGCACGCCGGTCAGTTTCAGGTAGATGTCGTCGGCGATCTTGTGCGCGGAGACGCGCGGATATTGCGGCGCCGTCATCACGTCGAGCTGTGAAATCTTCGCTTGCTTGACGGTGTCGAGTAGCTTGTAGCGCACGGCGAAACTGCCGTTGGCCAACTGCTGCACGCTGCCGACGACGACGGCGGCGGCGCCGCGCGATTTCCAGGCGCTGTAGTCGACGTCGGCCGTGTCGGAGATGGTGCCGGCGTCCATGATCTGGAACGCGCCGCTGCGTTCGAGGTCGGCCTTGATGATGGCCGAGATGTGTTGCGGCGCCAGGTTTTCGTCGGCGAAGGTGGCGATGGCGATCGGGATCTGGTTGTTGCCGACGCCGGACACTTCGATGTGGATTTGCGCGTGGGCGGTGGCCGCGACGCCGGCGCTGAGGCCGGCGGCGATCAGGGTGCGGCTCAGGGCGAGACGCAAGGCGGAGCTGGGTTTTTTCATGGTCGTCATCAATGCAAATCTTTCAAATTGAAGTCAGCGGTAATTTCGCGCTCCACCGTACCATCTTTTTTCTTGGGCAGAGGCGAGGCCGCTTCAATCGCGCGCAGGATGGCGTTGTCGTAAGCCGCCACGCCGCTGCTCTTAACCATTTTCGTGCCGATCACTTCGCCGGTCGGCAACTGCGTGATCTTGACGGTCGCCGCCAAGCTGTCGTCGCTGGAACTGTAGGCCAGCCGGCTGCGGATTGCCGCCTGTAGTGCGCCGCCGTAGCCGGCGTCGCCTTTCGGACCGGTCGACTTGGCCGCCGTGCCGACCGCGCCGCTGCCGACGGCGCCGGTGATGCGGCTCATCTCGGCGGCGCGCGCCTTGTCGGCGGCCTTTTGTTCGGTGGCCTTGGCCTTGGCCAGCTTGTCGGCGGCGGCCTTCTTGTCCTTGTCGGCTTGCAGTTTCTTGTCGAGCTCGTCCTGCTTGTCTTTTTCTTCCTGCGCCTTCTGCTCCGCCAGTTCTTTCTTCTTGGCATCGTCCTTGGCTTTCAGCTTGGCCAGTTTTTCGTCGGCCTGCTTTTTCAGCTTGGCCGCTTCCTTGGCTTCTTCGAGTTTTTCCTCGGCCAGTTTCTTTTTCGCCTTCAGGCGTTCGAGCGCGATGTCCGGCGCCTTGGGCGCGGGCGGGGCTTCAACCGGCGGCGCGACCGGCGGCGGCGGCGCTTTCACGACCGGCTCCGGTTCCGGCTCGGGGGCGGGCGGTGGCGTCGGCGCCGGCGGCGCGGCCTGCTGCACGCTCATGTCCCACACTTCGGCCTCGACCGCGACCGGCTTGTTGCTCTGCCAGTGTACGCCCACCCACAGGAACAGGATCAGCACGGCGTGCATCGCCGCGGCCAGCGTCAGCGAACGCCAGCCGTCGTGCTGTCGCGGCACCTTGTACGGCGCGCCTGTGGAGGAAGGTTTCATCGTCTGCACTGTATCGCTATGCTTTACTTGGTGGCCAGGCCGACGCGGTTGATGCCCATCTTCTTGGCTTCCGAAATCAGCTGGATCACGTCGTCGTATTTGCTGTCCTTGTCGCCGGCGATCAAGACCGGATAGTCGGCATGGTCGCCGTGGATGGCGCGCAGCTTGCGCACCAGCGCGTCGCGGTTGGGCGCCGTTTCCGGGGCTTCCTCTTCCTTGCCTTTGACGCCGATCGACAGCGCGCCGTTCGGCTTGATGACGATCTGGATGTAGTCGTCGGGCGGGTGGGCCGATTTTTCGGCGTTCGGCAAATTGACGACGCTGGGGTTGTTCGACGACGGCATCACCATGAAGATGATGAGCAGCACCAGCATCACGTCGATATACGGCACGACGTTGATTTCGGACTTGAACTTGCGGCCGCGGCCGCCGCGCATGCTGCTGGAAAAGGACGATGCCATGGTCTCGCCTTCCGCTTAACGCGACTGCCGTTGCAGGATGTTGGAAAACTCTTCGACGAAGCTCTCGAAGCGGATCGCCAGACGGTCGATGTCGTGGGCGAAGCGGTTGTAGGCGACGACGGCCGGGATGGCGGCGAACAGGCCGATGGCGGTGGCGATCAGCGCTTCGGCGATGCCGGGCGCGACGGCGGCCAGCGTGGCCTGCTGCACATTGGCCAGGCCGCGGAAGGCGTTCATGATGCCCCACACGGTGCCGAGCAGGCCGATGTAGGGCGACACCGAACCGACCGAGGCCAGGAACGCCAGGTGCGATTCGAGCGCGTCCATTTCGCGCTGGAAGGCGGCGCGCATGGCGCGGCGGGCGCCGTCGAGCACGGCGCCGACGTCGAGCGCGTCGCGCGTGCCGTAGGAAGCCTTGCCCTTGATGAACTCGCCCATGCCGGACTCAAAGATGCGGGCCAGCGCGCCGTGCGTGGCGCGGTTGCTGCCTGCGTTCTGGTGCAACTGGTGCAGATTGCCGCCGGCCCAGAACGATTTTTCGAACTCGGCGGTCTGGCGGCGCGCGGTGCGCACGGCGAACAGCTTACTGAAGATATAGGTCCAGCTGGTCAGCGAAATGCCGATCAGCAGCGCCATGATTAACTGCACGATGGGGTGGGCGTTGGTAATCAGGGACAGGAAGTCGAGATCGGGAGTGACGTTCATTAGGATTCAGTCTTTTCAGGGTGAGTCGCGTCAGGAGACGTGGCGTCGGTGGAGGCGCCGCGCATTTTGGCGGCCACGGCCGCCGGCACCGCGCGCGGGCGCAGCGCCGAATCGACGCAGGCGACCTTGACGCGGGCCGTGTTCAGCAATTGCTCGCCGCGCCACGCTTGTTGCACGAAGATGACCGAGGCGCGGCCCAGCTTTTCGATACTCAGCGTTAATTTTAATACATCATCGAGTCGCGCAGGCGCGTGATAGTCGGCGCTGACGCTCTGGACCACGAACATCGCGTCCTGCTCTTGCAGCAAATCGTGCTGGCCAACGTCGATCGCGCGCAGCCACTCGGTGCGCGCGCGTTCAAAGAATTTCAGGTAATTCGCATAATAGACTATGCCCCCGGCGTCCGTGTCTTCGTAGTAGACCCGGACCGTCCAGATGAAAGCTGCGGCCATGTTTGGTTTGCTACTGATGAGATTGAGCAACATTTTACGCGATTTTGTTATTCTGGTTGGCGCACTGCGGAAATATATTTGGGGGAATGTAAAATTCCATGCCGATTCCCGCCCAAAAGTAGGGACGCGCTTTTCGTTGCCAGAGTAGAACTGATACAAGGCACCTTGCCAAGCATTGTAACAACCGCTTACGATTCGCTTCAGCACTGAAATATCGCGGCGGCGCGCCGGGCCGCCGCCGGCTTAGGCCGCGCGCTTACGCGGTGCGCTTACACGGTGCGCTTACACGGTGCGCTTGATGGCCAGCGGCCCGAAACCCTGGCAGGTCGGCATCATTTCGATATTGTTGACGTTGATGTGCGGCGGCAGCGTGGCGATCCAGTAGGCGGTGTTGGCGATATCCTCGGCCGTCAGCGGCGTCGTGCCTTCGTAGACCTTGGCGGCGGCGTCGTCATTGCCCTTGAAGCGCACGTTGGAAAACTCGGTGCCGCCGCACAGGCCGGGCGCCAGGTTGGTGGCGCGCACGCCGGTGCCGATCAGGTCGGCGCGCAGATTGAGCGTGAACTGTTCGACGAAGGCCTTGGTGGCGCCGTAGACGTTGCCGCCGGGGTAGGGCGTGGAGCCGGCGATGGAGCCGAGGTTGATGACGGTGCCGCTGCCGCGCGCCACCATGCCGGGCAGGATGGCGCGCGTCATCGCCACCAGGCCGCTGCAATTGGTGGCGATCATGGTGTCCCAGTCGTCCAGCGACGATTCATGCGCCGGCGTCACGCCCAGCGCGAGGCCGGCATTGTTGACCAGCACGTCGATCTGCGCCCATTCGTCCGGCAGGCCGTCCAGCGCGCCATTGATCGAG